>NZ_JBFRFN010000016.1:0-142783 GCF_052114825.1 Paenibacillus sp. 2TAF8 | reverse complement strand
GTCCCAAGCTTGAGGGCAGGTTGCCTACGTGTTACTCACCCGTCCGCCGCTAACCGTCAGAGAAGCAAGCTTCTCTTCAAGTCCGCTCGACTTGCATGTATTAGGCATGCCGCCAGCGTTCGTCCTGAGCCAGGATCAAACTCTCCAATGAAGATGAATTGGTCAGCGTCGTTAAACGCTGTCAAACTCATCGGGGTATTGAAAAGAGCGATAAGCTCATTTTGAATCTGACGAGATTAAAAATCTCAATTGTGTTCCAGTTTTCATACAGCCRGATGGCATGYACCAAAACCTTCACGTTCATTCTGCAAGCAGAATGTTTCACTCACTCGTTGTTCAGTTTTCAAAGATCAAACACGGTTTGTTTTACTTGTTTTTTGTCTAGCCAAGTTTCGGCGGCGACTTGAATAATGTAACACATTTCGTTTGTTTTCGTCAAGAACTTTTTTTATTTTCTTTTTGTAGTTCATTGTTCTTCACTTTTCCTCTAAATGAATTCGCCACTTACTCACGTTTTACTCATTTGGGGAACGAAATATAATGTACCATATTCCTCCGGCCGGAGTCAACATTAAACTTATAAATTATTAAATAAACAAAAAAGGAAGGTTTCCCCTCCTTTATATACCATTTCACATATCAATTTAATAACCTAGATCAAGTCTCAATCCAATATCGAATTTCTCTGCCTTCCCCTTCCAGAGAGGGCCATCCAGCTGATTCTTTTACTATAGAACGAAACACAAGTTTACGAAGAACCAAAGGCAGGTCCTTACGTACAAATTTTAATTGAGGATGATGAACAAGTTCATTCATACTCCACGGCTCTTTCCGGCTTCTCATCACACGCAGCAAAAGTTCGGAGCACTCTCCCATTATGGACATGACGGAAAACTCACAGGCAAGCAAAACCAGCTCCACACGCTGTTCCAAAGTCTCGGAACTTACTGTTAACTCCTGATATAGTTTCCATAACGCACGATCCAATTGCTGTACATGCGTCCAGACGGCATGGTCAGGGTAGATACCCTGCTCAATAAGCACAATCCTTGCCCAGTTTCCCAGTGCCTCCAGTGCACTATAATAAGCATCCACAACATGCCCCTGCTGGATATGTTGCTTGGCCTCAACGTACATTCTCAGAAAACTGGTGAACTCATGAAACAGTTTTTGCTCACGTAACTCATTTCCGAATGAAGACAACTCTTCTCGCAACTTACTGATCTGATTATCCGTCTCCCAGATGATCTCGCCCTCAATAAGACATTGCATGAGATTATCATGTTCTCCCGTAACCGCAGTAATCTGCAAATCAGACCGGCTCGCATAAATCAATTGATAACGAAGATCACCGTATCTGTAATGTTCGACCGTTGACATCGTGTGCTCTGTGTTGTGCACGATCAGTACCAGCAAGTCGAAATCCTGAATCAGAGAGCCGTGGAATCGCTCTCCCGGGTGAGAATAAGCGATAGCCCCAACTGCCCCCGTCTCTTCCGACTGCTCGGACAAAAAAGCAAGGTTCTTTAATTCCACGATTCCCTCCATACAATTTATACAATTCATGGCAGACTAGCGCCAAGTCAGTTATAATGTAATTCTACATGAATCACAACGTTTCCTTCTTTTACAGGGTCCAAAACTACTCATACGATAGGAGCATTTTTCATGATTTTTAAATCAGCAAAAATTAATGCTTTTCGCACTTGGGGATTACTGTTAACCATGTTAGGAATGGGCCTAATGATACTCGGGACAGCCGGAATTGTGTTCTGGGGACATGCTGGAAAGGTCATTGCAGCTGTTGGTCTTGTTATTGGACTGGTCGCCATGCTTGGCAGTTTGATTATTTATTTCTGGGCCGGTATGCTCTCAACCAGTGCTGTTCAAGTCGATTGTCCAGAATGCGGCAAGTTAACGAAAATGCTGGGTAAGACAGACCGCTGTATGTTTTGTCATACGATTCTGACGATGGATCCAAACAAGGCAAACACAATGAGTCCACCTTTGGAACCAACTACTCCACCCACCGCATCTTCCAAGTAACGAGGTGTATCTGTTGGTGACGGACTTTTCAAAAAAACCAACACATCAAAAAGACCCGGTAATTCTACCGGGTCTTTTTCTAATTATGAAAGCTATGATTATAATGAGTTCAGTTAAGTTATTTATAATTTATTTAGAATAACCAGCCTGTTTAAGCGTTTCCCATGCTGACGCATTGGCAAAACTTCTGTTCCACGCAGCTACTCCGCCCAGTTTCAGCGAAGCAAGAAGATCCACCCGTGCTTGCAAAGATACCGCATCTTCGATCCAGATTTTTTTGACAGCACCATCTTCCTTATACTCTACATAGTTCTGCCCACTTGCCTGATCCAGAACAGGTTTAAGTTTCTTCTCCTTAATTAACTCCTGTACGGTGTTCATACCTACAGCTTTGGAGGATACTTTAATCTCTCCCTGTTCATTGGCTTGTTCAGTCCAAATCCGTGTGTATAAAGGAACGGCCATAATCAGCTTGTCCGAAGGAACCTCATCTTCCTCAAGGATGCGTCGCATCGAGGACTCAGTCCATGGGAGAGAAGCTACCGAGCCAGCTTTTGGACTGGCAGCCCAGTGCTCGTCATATGCCATCACCACAATATAATCAGCAAAAGCTCCCAATCCACGGCGATCTAAAAAAGCAGACCACATTTCACTATTTGATTTTGGAGTGACATCCACCGATAACATTAGTCCATGAATGCGGGCCATCGCCTTTATTTCACGTACAAACTGTGTCACATTAACTCCATCTTCGGTGTGCACATTTTCAAAATCGATATTGATACCGTCCAGCCGGAACGTTCTGGCGTAATCCAGCATTTGTTCAATGATGTGCGTACGCTTGGCGTAGGTGGACAGTGCCTCCTTGGTGATAGCCGGATCAAAACTGTTATCCATCAAGCCCCATACTTCCATCCCTGAACGGTGAGCCCAGTTTACATAAGATTGATCTCCTTTGCTTTTCACTGAGCCATTTCCATCTGTAATATGGAACCATGTTGGACTCACCACGTTAACTCCAGGCATTTTTCCGATAGAGTTTACATCTGGTTGCCGATTATAAACAGCTTCCCAGACCAGATTGACGGGTTTGTTTTTCCACTTTTTCTCCGCAGCAGTGGGTGTAAACTTCGGTGTGTCCACAATTTTTTTCTCACCCAGAACGAGATGATCATTATCTACATAACCGGCATAACCGTTATCCATCTGCACAAAGCTCTGATCTTTTCCGGTCTGCCATACACGCACTCTTGTGTTCTGCTGCATATCTGTGAGAATAGGAGATGATTCACCTCCTCGCTTATATAGAGGAACCGTCTGATCTTCTTTGGATGACAGGGTATCAATCTCAGCATATTGTATCGTATCCCCGCCACGCATCAGGATGACAGCACCTGTCGTCGAATCCTCCTGAACGGTCAGTCCGTACACCTCTTTCAGAGGTTGAAGAGGAATATACGCCTCATTCGCTTTCACCTCCGGCTTCACCTTCATCGGATAATTCTTATGATTCAATTCCGCCTTGGTACTGTCCTCTTTCATATGAAGCACTCGCTGCGGTGAAGCTATAATAATATCTCCGGAATCAGCTTCGTAACGTATTCCAGGATCAATAGTTTCTTGTAGCACTTTTACAGGCAGTTTAAGCTGTCCTCCTGTGCCAGAAGCATCCTTATCCATAAGCTGTCCGTCTACAAAAATAGGCTGGTTTCTTCCGAGCCAGTCCGGATCCTCATAGACCTTGTTAAGCCACAGGTTGGTAATAAGCCAATAGGCACCACCAGCCACCAGACAAGCTCCAAGTAACCCCGGCCAAAATGAACGTCGTTTACGACGTGTATATTTACTTTTTCTACCCAAACGACTACCTCCGTTAATTCCATAGATGATGGTGAAAATAAAAAAACAAATGATATATAGACAAAGATGTTTATTACCAGAACCTCTATAAATAAAAAACGTGAAGAATCCATACTGAATTCCACACGTTAATATTGTAAATCATCTCTAATGATCCCTGCAACTCTTGCACACACCATATACTTCCAATCGGTGACCATGTACTTCAAATCCCGTGCTTGACTCAGCCTGAAGCTCCACACTCTTTAACGACGGATAGCTGAAGTCTTCAATCTTGCCACATTGGTCACATATCACATGATAATGATCCGTTACATTGGCATCAAAACGGCTTGAGTTATCTCCGTAGGTCAGTTCCCGAACCATACCTGCTTCCAGAAACATTTTTAGATTGTTATATACGGTCGCCACGCTCATACTCGGAAATTGGGGTTCAAGCGCCCGGTAAATCTCATCGGCTGTCGGATGCCCCATTGATTCCATCAAATAGTTTAATATGGCATGACGCTGGGGTGTAATACGGACACCGGTCGTTTTGAGCTGCTCCAACGCATGTTGGACACGTGTTGCCATAAAGCCCACCGCCTTACCTTTCGATCTCTGTTTGGAAAAAGTGAATCCTTCCCCTTCATACAGAGTATTATTTCTGGCTGTTCACAACAAAAAAATGCTCTCTCACGTCATGTAACCTTGCCAGTGTATATTTATTGTACGGCGATTGCAAGTTTATTGTCAACGCGACGATGCAGGAACTTCGGTTGTATCCTCTTGGGAATTCGGGCCTTCATCCGTCGTCTGCTGTCCATTCTCATTCGTTTCATCTGACTCGGTGGACAAAGTTTCTGGTATAGGGACTTCCGGGTTACGATCTACCGTCAGATCACTGTTCCCTTCAATTTTGATCCTGTACTCTCCCTCACCAAGCTGTCCTTCAATCGTTTTGTTTTTGACGTTGAATGGCATATCCGTCTTCAAATCGCCGTAACTACTGGAGCCTGTCAGACTGTAATCCCCCCGCTCAGGGATCATAACGTTAATAGCGCCGACCGCACTATATACATCCCAATCTCCGCCGACTTTGGTCGAAACGATGTTAATACTGCCATTGAGAGACTGAGCTTTCACACCCAAATTAGCACCATCCAGCGTAATATTCCCATTCCGAGTTTCGGCTGTAAACTCCCCAAAAGAGTCTGTGATACTGACATTTCCCACTTGTGTGGTCAAGTCCACATCCCCAGAAACACCGCGTGCTTTCATATCGCCACGATTGCTATCCATGTCCACGTTCCCCATAGCATTAGCTACGATGACGTCCCCGTTTAACGTTTTCCCCGAGATATCGCCCACCGCATTTGTAATCCGAATTCGCCCATTGCCTGTCTCGGCAAGAATGGTCTTGATGGCTTCAGGACGGTTTAACAAAATCGCACCATTCGATGTTCGGATATCCAGATTGAAACGGCGGTCATCTGGAATGGTGATCGTCATATTCATACGTGGCTGCATTTTTTCATTTTCACCATATGCTTTACCTGTCGCTTTGATATGAATGACTTTATCTCCTTCCGCTTCTACGAAAGAAGCCGCTGCTACCGCCTTGGCTTGTACTTCAGATGCTTGATCTACCCAGACAACGGTATTCACTTTAATCTCATCCGTATCTCCCCGCTGGATTGTTATATCTCCGTTCACACCCTCGACCACGATATCCGAAGTATCCATACGGACAGGAACTCCGATCGTGACCTTATCTTCCTTATAACCGGCAGCCTGACTATAGTCCATTGAAGCTGCTCCCAGATTAAGACTGACTCGGTTCCACAGATGCATGTAGTGATCCTGTTCAGTCACAATAAATACAGAGGCGGTTAAAATCAAAGAGGCCAGGATGCCCTTGGCATCCGGTCTAAAACGTGTTTTTTGTCGCTCATCGGATGGGGACAAACGGTCTACATCTCGTTTAACTCTACCGCGTGTCCACAGGAACAATAAGATCCATTCCACACCCAGAGCCACAAGCAAAAATGGCCACCAATCCACGAAATCGTAGATGTAATCTGTCCCCCACTGTTTATCCATAATGAGCAGTACACCAACAGTAGCTATTAGAGCAGCCGCCGTATAACGTCCAACCCGGATTTTACGGTTCATTCTTTCCCCCTCCTTCCGTCCTATCCGTTTCCTATGTTTTCTTCTTACGAAGCATGACCCAGAATTCCCGGCCGAATAGCAACAAGCCGCCTGCAATCATCAGAATAGCAAAAGAATAACCGCCATACATGGCAATCAAATCTTGAAACCAGCGTGGTTTCCGGAAGAACAGCACCATCAGTGAACCTCCCACAATTAACAGAAGTCCAAACGAAATGCCGCGCTCCCACACCATCATTCCTTCCCGTTCGGAACGTTCGCTACCTAGTGACTTGTCCATATTTCCTTGTGTTACAGCCCGACGCCTGCGCAGCATAACCCAGTCAGCCGATTGCAGCACATCATATACGTTGTAGAAATAAATCACCGGAATACAAAGAGCCAGCAAAATCAGTAAAGGTACATTGATCTGTATACCGATGGATGAAAAGTATAACAGAGCGGACAAATCAAGCAAAACAAGCAAAATAAAAGTCAACCCCCGCATGTACAAACGCAAATAGATATGTCCCAAACCCGGTATAATGGCACTTAATAGCCCGGCAATAAACTTATGTGTTTTATTACGTACCTTCTTGGGTTTTCTAGTTTTTCCCGTTCTTGCATGATCCTTATGGCCCTTCCCCTTCTTCATAACATGCTCCTTTCTCCTAAAAATGACCGTTACCTCTCATTATGCATTTGGTTAGATAGTACCCTAAAGTGCCAGAAGAGTAACTGGAATAAAAATGGATATCGGTAAAAACCCTCCGCCATTCATGGACTCAGAGGGTTGAGATTTACTTTTATTCAATAGACACTTTCGTCATGTGTTCCCACTGTCTTAACTTGGAGACAATCTGTATCGTTTTAAAGTCATGCGGCACTTGAACATGTAGTACAATTTCTATTTTTCGCTCAACAGATACGACTTCTGCAAAAGCCAAATCTGGTTCATTCACGGTAATTTTACGAACTCTAATCTTTTCCTGTTCCATAAAAGACGAGACCTTCTCTAATGTCCCTGGCTCGGACAAGGTATGGAGGGTAATAACATGCAGTTTATTGCCGCGCAAATACCTCAGCTCTAATTTGTTAAAAACCCAAAGATTTAAGAGAACCAGCACAGTGGATACGATGGAGGCAAAAAAGAATCCAGCCCCTGAGGCAAGACCTATCGCAGCAACCACCCAGATCGACGCCGCGGTTGTAAGTCCCGTAATGGACTTTCCTGTGAAAAGAATCGTACCTGCGCCTAAGAAACCGACACCGGTAATTACTGCTGTAGCGAGACGCGCAGGATCGATCCGCACGTTTAATTCATGTGCAAAATCTTTAAAACCATAAATAGACAGCATCATAATCAGCGCCGATCCGAGACATACCAAAATATGAGTTCGTAGTCCGGCAGCATGATTGGAACGCTCACGTTCCAGACCGACAAGTCCACCAAGCAGCATAGCCAGCAATAAACGAAGCAAAATATGCCATTCATCAATAAACCAAGGATTGCTCAACGTTCTAGTTCCCCCTCTAAGTTGTTCACATGCTTAAAGCTTATTCTTATGAAATGTTGTTAATTCCACTCCAGGTGCGATCTCTGCAGCATCCACTGGCTTAAACCCAAACTTCATATATAGATTCACTGCAGCTGTATTTAGCGTTCCTGTAGAAACGATGTAGCGAGGCAGATCGGGATGTAGTTCAAAAACATGTTTCATTAATGAGGCAGCAATCCCTTTGCGAAAGTGGTTCGGATGCACCATCATACGTGTGATGGTTAGTGTGTCCCATTCTTCTTCCATCACAGCCACTGCACCAAGTAGCTCTCCGTCCTTCTCATCAACATATCCGTAAAATGTTTCCCCGCAGTTCTGTAATGTTTCCATCGTATCAAGCAAAGGCGGAATGTCTTGAAATCCGATAATCTTTGCTTCCAATCGGTAAGCCATATGTTGCAGTCTCCACAATTGGGCCAACATATCTTCATCACGCAGTGACAATGTTTGAATTCTCATCGTTAAGCAACCCTCCGTATCAGACTTCATAAACCGTTAAACCGAAATAACACGGCACGTCAGAATTCCTTATAACAAAAAAGAGGCTGTCACAGGGACGAGCCTCTTTCTGTCCGACCTCACTGGAAGGATTAGCGGTTCAATACATCTGCGAGCAGTTGGTTGGCAAGGGCTGGATTTGCTTTGCCTTTACTTTCTTTCATAACCTGACCTACGAGGAAACCGATGGCCTTCTGTTTACCAGCTTTGTAATCTTCGACAGATTGCGGATTGTTCGCAACGACCTGCTCCACAATGGCGAGGATCGCTCCTTCGTCACTGATTTGCACAAGTCCTTTTTCTTCTACGATCTGTTGTGGAAGTTTGCCGCTCTCCAGCATTTCCTTAAATACGGTTTTTGCGATTTTGCTGTTGATGGTGCCTTTCTCCAGCAATCCGATCATCTCACCGAGTCCTTGACCTGTCAGCGGAACTTGCGTTACCTCAAGATTATTGGTGTTGAGATACCCGAGCAAGTCACCCATAATCCAGTTGGAAACCGATTTGGCATCCTGGGTATATTTCAGACTGTCTTCAAACAGATCTGCAATGGCTTTGGATGAGGTGATAACCTCTGCATCATAACTCGGCAGGCTATAATCTTCAGTGTACCGAGCTTTACGCTGATCCGGCAGTTCAGGAATCGAAGCTCTGATGCGTTCCTTCCATTCGGCATCAATATGCAGTTTTACCAGATCCGGGTCTGGGAAATAACGATAGTCATGCGCTTGCTCTTTGCCACGCATCGACAAGGTTTTGCCCTGAGCCTCATCCCAGCGGCGTGTCTCTTGAACAACTTCTCCGCCGTCATCGAGAATTTCGGCCTGACGATATTGTTCATATTCCAGACCGCGCTGTACACCACGGAAGGAGTTCATGTTTTTCAGTTCCGCCCGAGTGCCCAGCTTCTCCTGACCATGTGGACGCAAGCTGATGTTGGCATCGCAACGAAGTGATCCCTCTTCCATCTTCACATCAGAAACATCACAGTACTGCATGATTGCACGAAGTTTTTCCAAATACGCACGCGCTTCTTCCGGAGAAGAAATTTCCGGCTCGGATACAATCTCCACGAGCGGAGTTCCGACACGGTTAAAGTCTACAAGGGAGGCATAACCACCATCTACGTGTGTGAGCTTTCCTGCATCCTCTTCCAGATGCAAACGTGTGATACCAATTCTTTTGGTTTCTCCATTGACTTCGATATCAATCCAGCCATTCTCACCAATCGGCTGATCAAATTGTGAAATCTGATATGCTTTAGGTGAATCCGGGTAGAAGTAGTTTTTACGGTCAAACTTGCTGACATCGGCGATTGTGCAGTTGAGAGCCATTGCAGCCTTCATCGCATAGTCAACGGCCTGGCGGTTCAGCACAGGCAATACGCCCGGGTGTCCGAGACAGACCGGACAGGTGTGTGTATTAGGCGGAGCTCCAAAAGCAGTGGAGCAACCACAGAAAATTTTGGAGTTGGTATGCAACTCCACGTGGACTTCAAGTCCAACGACCGTTTCATATTTAGATGCGGACATTTCTAATTACCTCCGTTCCGGGCAGTCTACAGCTGCGGACGCTGCTTGTGGAATGCTGTATTTTGTTCATACGCATGCGCTACGCGCAGTACGGTTGTTTCATCGAAAGCTTTACCGATAATCTGCAAACCAACAGGCAGACCGTCTGCGAATCCGCAAGGAATGCTGACCGCAGGTACACCCGCCAAGCTGACTGGAATGGTCAGAATGTCATTCAGATACATCGTAAGCGGATTGTCTACCTGAGACCCCATCTTAAATGCCGTTGTAGGTGCAGTAGGTCCAATAATCACGTCATACTTGGCAAAAACATCATCAAAGTCCTGTTTGATCAATGTGCGCACTTTCTGAGCTTTCAAATAATACGCATCATAGTAACCGGAGCTGAGTGCATAGGTTCCGAGCATAATACGCCGTTTTACTTCTGGACCAAAACCCTGACTTCTGGACTGGTGATACAGATCCAGCAAATTCTCCGGATTGTCCGCACGTACACCGTAACGTACACCGTCAAAACGAGCCAAGTTGGAAGAAGCTTCAGAAGAAGCAAGCAGGTAATAAGTAGCTACTGCATATTCGGTATGCGGCAAGGATACCTCTTCCCATGTCGCTCCAAGTCCCTCCAGCACGTTCAGTGCGGCAAGAACTTTCTCTTTAACTTGCGGGTCAACGCCTTCACCTATATATTCCTTCGGTACGGCAATGCGCAATCCTTTGACATCCCCAGTCAGTCCGCTCAAGTAATCCGGGATATCCACCTTGGCAGATGTCGAATCTTTGGCATCATAACCGGCAATGGCTTGCAACACATAAGCAGAATCTTCTACATTTTTGGTCAAAGGTCCGATTTGGTCGAGAGATGACGCAAAGGCCACCAAGCCAAAACGGGAAACCAGTCCGTAAGTAGGCTTTAAACCAACAATTCCGCAATAGGAAGCAGGCTGACGAATAGAGCCGCCCGTGTCTGATCCAAGGGTGAAGTACGCTTCTCCCGCAGCAACCGCCGCAGCAGAACCACCTGAGGAACCACCTGGAACACGATCAAGTGCCCATGGATTATGCACAGGTGAGAAGCTGGAATTCTCGTTGGAACCGCCCATGGCGAATTCATCCATATTCAATTTACCCAAGGTTACGGTATCCGCTGCTTTGAGCTTCTCGACAACCGTTGCATCATACACCGGGTCGAAATTGCGAAGGAACTGGCTTCCGCAAGTCGTACGCAGTCCATTCGTCACGATGTTATCTTTGATACCTACCGGTAAGCCAAACAGCAAACCTTTCTCTTCACCACTGACAAGTCGGTCATCCAGCTGACGAGCGCGTGCGCGTGCGTTCTCCTCGTCCAGTGTCAAATAAGCCTTCACTTTGTCATCATGCGCGCCGATATTCTGAAACGCCTGATCCACCAGATCACTGACCGATAGTTCTTTGGCGTGCAGCTTGTTATGTAACTCAGGCAACGATTGTTCAAATAAACTCACAGTGCTTATCCTCCTTCCAATTATCCGTTATTCCATCACAGCAGGCACTTTAAACTGCCCGTCTTCTTCATCTGGTGCGTTGTGCATCACCTGTTCTATGGACAGGCTTTCCTTGGTTTCATCCTCACGCATCACGTTGCTGACATGCAGAACGTGAGTTGTTGGCTCAATATTGTCCGTGTCCAGCTCATTCAGCTTCTCTGCATATTTTAAGATCGCGTTCAGTTGACCTGTCAGCGTCTGTTCTTCTTCAGCAGTCAGATTAAGACGGGCCAGCTTGGCCACATGCTGAACGTCATTATTCGAAATACTCATTACCGGATGCCTCCTTCAATCGTTCTGTGCCTGAGACAAACCTGCAAACGAAGCGTTCGTTTAACGGGCTAAAGTCCCAAGATAACTTTTCTAATTATAGGTGAGATAGTTCGACAATTCAATGCAAATGCAAAAAAGGAGCCGGCATCAGCCGACTCCTGAAATTCTAATCCTTAAATCCATGCACGCAGATTAACCTGCTTTATAAAATCCGCCTGGGACATCACATCATTCGCGGTTTCTTCTTCCTCTTCCACAACTAGAGGTTCACCGTTCATCAGATGATGAAACAGCTTCTCATTATGTGTCGCAAGGGCGTAATCTATCAACGCTTCTCGCTCGACCCGCTCAGCTTCCTGCTTCAGCAGAACCTCTTCCAGATCGATGTCGCCGGATGGAACAAAAAAGTTCCGATTAACCAGCGGCACTCGAAGCACRTAATCGAACGCATTGTCCGGATTCCGGTCATAAGCGATGATGTATCCATATTCCCCCACAGGAAGATTTTGCTCAAACGAATCCGCGACGATGACAACCTTCTCTCCTAATCGCAGCATCGTCTAACCTCCTGGTAGTCTATCATTATTATTTATTTGTATAGTCTACTAGAAAAGAATAACGATGTCTAGGAATACTAGATTCAAACAACATATTTGTGCAAAATCTTTTTGGAAATTCTCCTAAGTCATATCGAATCATTCTCATATCTCTATTATGTTTAATTCCTGTTATGCCGTTTGCGGTCTGTGCGGATCACAATCAGCCAGTAAATGATCAGAGGCCCAGGAACACTGGTAATGCCCCACAATCCCCATAACCAAGGAAAACGGCCTCGTTTGCGTGCGTCCAGAAAAATCCATGTTCCTTGAAACAATAGCAGGAGCGCAAGAAACACAAGCAGAACCGGAGGAATCTCTTCTAATGAATAATGCAATCTATTCATGATTCATCGTCTCCTTCCGGTGCCGGACCAACCATAATGCAGCTACAATGACAGCAATGACAGTACCCAGAACTTGTATACCCAAGTACACGGCAGGAGAAGAAACAAATAACAACGTCCCCAGTGTAATTATCATCAGTGCAACGAACCAGAAGCAGATGATCTCAACCAGATTGGCCCTGCGCGTAATACGCCTTTGTTCCCTTACACGGGATTCGAGTGTTGCCAAGGATGGAATATCAGCAGGTTCACAGACATCATCCAGTGCTTTCATAGAATCCTGTAATCGCTGTACGATTTCTTCGTCCTGTGACTCATTCGATCTGCTCATGTTATTCCAGCTCCTTTCTTAATTGACGGAGACCATAAGCTGTCCGAGACTTTGCTGTTCCGGCAGGTATGCCCAACATATCGCCAATCTCATCGTAACTATAACCATAATAATGTTTCAGTAGCACAGTAATGCGATGCTCAGGGGTTAGCCTCGTCATCGCGTCCATGACGTCTGTCCATTCCTCGTTTCGACTTTCGAGTTGCCAGCGAAAACGACGGATGGCCTGATGGCGAATCAATTCAAGCCAGTTCCGCTCCCTCTTCTTACGCCTTGTTCTGTCAATGTAGATTCGGGTTGCAATGGTAATCATCCATGATGAAAATGCTGATGTACCATTGTAACGCCTTATATTTTCCATACATCGAACCATGGTGTCCTGTACAATCTCTTCTGCAAGGTTAGGATCCATCGTAACTTTCATCAGATATTTATATACAAACGAGTAATGGCGTTGTAATAGAGCTGCAAGTGCGCTGTCATCGCCCTCCGCCGCTCTGCGCACTTCCTCCAATTCAGCTGTTCTCATCATGATGATCACCCGCTTTCTGTATCAATCTAAAGGTAATACGATAGACTCCATCCAAACGTTCAACACAAAATAATTAATTTCATCCATTCATTCATCTTAATAAAACAAAACAAACCGACAATTTCCCGGGCAATCAGACTCCATTTCGGTATTCTTGCAGTTTGTCGAACCACCGTTGCTCATGTGCACCGTTTCTTAACACACGGCTGTTCCATATATTTTGCCGCTGCCTGAGATCTTGTTTCTTCATGTCTGTTTTTGAGTGATTCGGCTTCGAACGGTTTATATGGTTATTTTGTAAAATTGCTTTATCAAAATCAGCATGGCCTAAATTCAAGCGGGATTGTTTGTTACTATAGATATGACTAAAACTGGCATTAGGTATGTAAGCTTTATGAAGAGTTGCTTCCTTAATAACGGAATACATAACGGAATTTAATTCGGATCGTTGCTCATCAGGATATGTATACTCTGGCGATTGCTTCGACTGAAACATATTTATTTTCTCCACATTATCCTCCCTCACCCTCGCTTATTAAAAACCAATCGATCATCTGTAGTGTTTAACTTAGGTAACTTACAATCATTAGCCTTTAATTTCTATTATCAAGCTTGATTAATCTGTTCTTTCTCTACTGCTTCTACTCATTCTTTATTTCCCTCTAATCCAGCCAAAAAGGGCTGAAAACAAAAAAAGAACGCAAACCGGGTATAAACCACAGTCTGCGTGCTTCGCGAGTTAGGGTAGTTCTATTCAACGCTTTAGTTAAGTAATGCCTTAACGCTTGTAACAACTAATTGTTATTCTAATGGTAAAGCTGTCACTTGTCCAGACTTAATTCATATATTCTGTCGAATTATCTGGCAGGAACGTAAGGATTATTCTGTTTCTCATAACCTATCGTTGTTTTGGGGCCATGTCCCGGATATACCTTAACCTCATCAGGAAAGCGATACAACTTATTCTGAATGGAGTCCACCAGATCGCGTTCACGACCACCTGTCAGGTCCGTTCTGCCCACACCCATGCGGAACAACACATCTCCAGCAAATAGATCATTTTCACAAAGGAGACTGACACTACCTGGAGAATGTCCTGGCGTATGGTATACCTGAAACGTGTGACCAATCAATTGCAGCTTCTGACCTTCATCCAAGGCAAACTCTGCCGGATTCGCCGTGATCGGTGGTGTGACTTGCGGCCAATTCAACGACCCGTTCAGTTTGGCCGTAGTCAGCCAGTCACTTTCCAGATCATGCAAGTAGACGGGACAGTCCTTCAGCTTACGAATCTCCTCCACACCGCCGATATGATCGAAATGAGCATGGGTCAGAAGAATCGCTTCAATCTCCAGATCCTGAATAGCCTTGAGTAACGGGCCAGGATTCATGCCTGGGTCAACAATAACAGCTTTACCCGGGTCCTCTCCCTGTAACAGGTAGGCATTAGTTTGCAACGGCCCGAGCGTAAATGTACGAATGTTAAGCATATGAATTAAAAACCCGAAATCAGTTCACGCAGCTCACGAATGATCACTGCATGGGACTCCGTTCCTTCCCCATAACGTTTCAAGATCTCTTTGCGCGCTTCGGCCATGTTGTCTTGGTAGTCTGCAGCCTCACGGTCAGGATTCAGTCGTTTGAATTCCACCATCACCTCTTGTACATGTTGCGGGCGCGGCCCCCATTGACCAAGCACATGTCCGCCAGTATCCGCTACGATCACGATAGGCACAGACCGACCACCCATCGTCAGAAACTCATCCATCACTTCTGGATGGTTTTCCATAATCAGGACTTCAGTCGGGATGCCGGAAATTTCCAGCGCCTGAAACACGACTGGAATATTACGAACTACATCACCACACCAATCCGCTGCTAGGATCAGCACACGAAGGTCGTCACGATAGTTCAGACTTTCAAAAAATTCACGATCTTCTTCGTTTGCCCAGACAAAGCTATCATAGTTTGCTTGAAATTCACTTTGATTTTTAGTCATGCTTGCGATAAATTCCTTCGGCGGCAAGCCTTTACCGAATTTGTGAGACAAGTTAGGTTTGGACATTACTTCACACTTCCTCTCTTTTTACGTACATTCATCCATTTGATAACAACATAAACAATCATAAGAGCAAGCGCGACAAGCAAGATTGGCGTAATAAATGGTGCCGCTTTCTCATCTACATGCTTCCACTGATCTCCAAGAATCATCCCTAAATATATAAACAATGCAGTCCAAGGTATAACAGCGAGTGTGGTTAGCAGAATGAATTTGCCTGTATGCATTTTCGTGATACCGGCCGGAATCGAAATTGCATGTCTTACGACCGGAACAAACCTTGCTGTGAAAATAACACCTGTACCATACTTGCGGAACCACTCTTCGGAATGATCAATGTGTTTTTTCTGGATCAATATGTATTTACCGTAGCGTTCAAGTACAGGTCTGCCGCCATAACGACCAATCCAGTAAATAAACAGTTGAGCGAGCACCCCGCCCACTGTGCCAAAAATCATCGCACCGAAGAAGTTAATGTTATGCTGAGAAACGAGAAAACCGCCATATGCCAACACAATTTCACTTGGAATAATCTCCATCATTAATCCGAGCATGATGCCGAAGTATCCCAGACTTTGAATCCAGTCGAATAATTGGCTGACAATGTTATGAATAACGTCCATCTCAACCCTCTTTCTTTTCCCTGAAATGGCGGTGCCCTGAAGCACCATGGATGTTCGTCCTTATTTTATCACAGGCATCTGAACGTGGCTACTTGACGGATCAAGACAGTGTCCCGCTGCCCCTGCTCCGCATATGGTATGGAGAGAGGAGTGTGGAATCGTGTCATTTAAATCTGCGCCTGGGTCTCCCCTGGTCAAACATAAGCAATCCGGCCAAAATCTGCCCTCTGCCCGAGGCATTCGCCGTGCCTGCAGCAAGGAATTATACCGGACGGCCAAGAGGTTAAAATTGTATATCTCTCCGGAACAAATGAAGCAGGCCGAGGAAACATACTACGCCAAAGTTATTGCAAACCTACTCTGGATTGGAGAAAACCGCAATGACCGCAAAAAACTGTGCGAATGGTGGCATACCGAAGTCAGTGCAGATATTGCTGCGCTCTGGGACGTTGAGGTTGAACCGCTGAAAGAAGCATTTAAACATGCTTTTGGCGGCTACCGTCTGTAGAAAAGTTTAAACAGGCAGGCGAAAGCATTCTCGCCCGCCTGTTTAAGTCTCTCTGAGAAGGGCAGCATTAACCAAAGCTTTCATCTACCCTGAAACAGTAGGGTAAGGAAGAAAAGTCGGTTTGGACTGACACATACATATGCAAAGTTGCTGTCACATGAATTGTCTATTTCAAGGTTTGCTGATTCGCAGCAATTCTGCGCAAGTTTTCAACCGTCAATGAAGCCGAGTCATGCAACACGAAACGACGGTCGTTACGCATATACTCTGCATTGACCTGTGCTGCCAGCTCTCTGTAACGTTCATGTATTTGTATGCCTATAAACGCAGCTTTTTGGGCCTGCAAGACATGACCTCTTGAAATTTCACGCATGGCCAGCCGTTCCATCCTGTACAGTGCCGTTCTTTGGGTTTCATTATCGTAACGATTTAAGGCGATGGCTGTGATGAAATACTGTCCCGCTTGCTCCCCTTCACCTGATTGTGACGCCAATCGCCCAAGCTGCAAATAAAGATCGGGATCTTTCGGCGAATGGGACAAACTGTTCCGTAAAATGGAGGTGGCTTCCGTTTGAGGCAGCGTACGCGCAAGTGAAATTGCCAGTTCAGGCCGAGTTGGATTCAAGCGATATGCTGATCGAAGATACTGGACAGTAGCTGTCGTGTCCATCTGTTTAGTCAGCGCGTGACGATATAGCATATCCGCCCATGCGTAACGTGCAGTGTTCCCAAGGGTTACCCCAAGCCAGCATGCAAGTAAAATCGCAACTGTATATCGTTTGATATGAACCGGCATACGTATACGGATGTAAGTGCAATTACAGGCACGGATGCAGATCAAAATGTAAGTACAAATATAGCGGCAAATGTAGATACTGATGTAGGTATGGACGCAAGTACAGACATGCAGCAGTCTTGAATAAATTGCTGGTATAACGAGATGGTGCCAGTAATGCTGAGATTGGCGCGGCCTGATCGCAGTTTGAGCATCATAAGCCTTCTTCTTAATCATATAAGCAGATTTTCCGAATTGGTCTGGATCAAGAAATACATTCGAAATACTGCGATGCGTAGACTGTTGCCGTGAGGGTGTCTCTGCTTCTGTCCTCCGCGCAAGTGCCCATGCTGTGAGCCAAATGAAGAGCATCCAGCTTAGCGCATAACTCCAGTCGAAGTCCACGATTCCATGCAGGACGAAGACAAGCACAGGCGGTAGTAGCCGCGGTGCGAAGCGGCGAATGCTACGCAGGGTGAAGAGCATCCACCCTGCAATCAGCGCGATGCCGAGCAGCCCCGTATCCAGGGCCAGATCGAGCAGCCCGCTGTGAACCTCGCCGCCGACATACGGCGAGGACTGGATGGCGCGGAACATCGTGCGCCATGTCTCTCCGCCGTGGCCGAGCCATGCGGCCTCGGTCCATAACCGCAGGGCATCCCGCCACATCTGCAGGCGGGATGCCCCTGTGCCGACCCCCGCCGCGAAACGTTCGGCGGTGGAGGCTGCGGCCATCAGTGCGGCGGCGATGCACGCCAGCACCGTGGCCGCCAAGGCAGCGGTGCGCCCGGCCACGCTGCCGCTGTGCCAGAGACGGCACAGCAGCAGCGTGCCGAGCAGCGCAGCTGCCCATGCCCCGGCCAGTGCCAGCAGGCCGGGCACGGGCGCAGGCGCCAGCTGGGCAGCAGCCAGCTGGCGGTACAGCCAGGCCGCGCACGCCAGGGGCGCGGCCAAGGCCAGCAGCAGCGGCAGGCGGGCACCGCGCCGCTGCTGTGCCACGGCGGCGGCCACGGCACAGCAGGCCGCTAGCCAGGCGCCGCGCGACTCGCTCAGCAGGAGCGCGGCTTGCGCGGGCATGAGCGGCAACACCGCCGCGAAGAGCCGGCGTGCCGGGACGACTCGCCCAGCCAGCACCCCCGCGGCGGCCGTCAGCCGCTCCAATGCGTACATGCCGACGACGGCACCGTACGCATTGGGGTACTGCAGCAATCCGCCGAGCCGGGCACCGGCGGAGCTGATCTCGGGGTCAGCTGTACGCATGACCCCGAAAGGCAGCGGCAGCACACCGCATACGGCGAAGATGCCGCTTAGCACAAGTATGCCGCCTGCCAACTTCCAGCCAAGGGCAAGCCAGTGCACACCCCCCTTGCTCGCTGCCAGCAGAGCAGCAAGCAAAGCAAACATCGCAAGCAGACTCCAACGAAGCATTTCATAGATGCTACCTTGCGTACTCACTGAGCCTGCCCAAGCATGTACGGTATAACATAACATCACTGCCAAAGGGAACCCTGCAAGCGCAAAGTTCATCACTCCCAGCCGAGCTGATCCTGGCCTCACAGAAACCAAGCCATCACGTGTCCTCCCTAGCATTACTCCGACGTACATCACAAGAGAGATCAACGCAATAGCTCCAGTCATTAAAATAACTGGATAGATATCAACCGAATTAAACAAGCCTCTGCGCAAACATCCGGTCACTAATATAGCCACCATGCTTGAACCCAGAACGGTAGTCCATTTTGGCTCACTAAAACTCTTCCCATTTCCCTTTTCTTCTCTACCGGTGTCACAACTCGAAGCGGACGACTCATGCTCAAAGATAGATGTACGGGAAGGACTAGCTATATCGTTATATGTATTGCATTCATCTTGGTAATAGCACCGCTCTTTCGAAAGTTTACTCCCACCCGCCCATGTAGTTCGATTCATATCCGGTTCTCTATCCTCCACTTCGTTCCACACCTTCTTTTCTTTTCCCTATTAAAAATAAAAAAAGGCAGAAGGCTCCCGATCTCGGGTCCTTCTACCTCATTTCAAGCCTAGCCGTCAGATCAGTTCATGATCTACAGCCCTGCATCAATAACTTTCAATGCACATATCATCCTTATCCATCAAAAGCACAATCTCACATTTTTATTAGATGAACTATCTCGCTTTTTTCATCCGCCATCATTCATTTATCATTTGAATTCTTCATCTCACACATTCGTCTCACACATCGGATAAAGCGACCCTTGCATCAGTATGTCCATTTCCTCAATGATGCAGACCACTCATGTAGGAAGATGTGAGCATCTCACTCTAGCTCTCCGATCTCGATCAACCTTTAATCATGAATCACAATTCTAGAAATGATCAATGAAGATTACATTTCGCAGACCGCTCTAAATTTTCCCTGTCCACTTTTCCGCCAGTGATGTTTCCTTCAACCGGCAGCAGATCTGCACAAGCACGCTCCAGATATGGATCCGCATGAATAAAATCACGGAATGCAGTGTATTCACTCCACATGTCCTTCACTTGCCCAGCCTGACCACGGACGGCACGTATCAAAATGTTTTTCGGTGTATTCTCCAGATCGATGAATTCGAGCAACTGTGTCTTATATCCCATAATATCGAGCAGCTTGGCGCGAATCGCATCTGTTGCCAGTGCGGAGAAACGCTCCTTCAGAATGCCATGGGACAGAAGTGGATTCATCACTGAAGATTCGACCTGATCATACAACTCATGCTGACAGCAAGGAACCGACAGAATGACGGATGCTCCCCAACGGACAGCTTTCTCCAGTGCCGCATCTGTAGCCGTATCACAAGCATGGAGAGTTACCACCATGTCCACTTCGTTCAGTTCATCATAGTCCGCAATGTCACCAACGAGGAATTTCAGGTCACCGTAATGCAAACGTCTTGCCAGATCATTGCAGTGTTCAATGACGTCTGCCTTTAAATCCAGACCGATGATGTTGAGCGAACGCCGCTGCTGTACAGACAAATAATGATACAAGGCAAAGGTCAGATAGGACTTACCGCAGCCAAAATCCACAATTGTCAGCGGACGTCCTTCCGGTAGATGGAGGATCACATCCTGCACCATCTCAAGGAAACGGTTGATTTGCCTGAACTTATCGTATTTGCGTGCAAGCACACGTCCTTCCTCGTTCATAATGCCAAGCTCGACGAGGAAGGAAACCGGCACTCCTTCTTCCAACACATATTGCTTTTTGCGATTATGATTCAGATCCACCGCTGATTTGGATGGAGATTTGGTCAGAATCGATACTTTATATTTTTTGCTGATCAAAATTTGATAATCCGCATCTGCCGTACAAATCAATCCCTGACGGAACGTCTCTTCACACAACAGAGTCATACGTTCCAACGCTCCAGCAGGAGTCAAATTTTCATGCAGCACTTTATTGGCATAATGAAAAGCAAACTGGTAATGGAGCTGATTCTTCAGCGTAACCGGCTTCACCTGCACTTTGGTAAACGAGACATTGTCCCGTCTGCGCAGCTGACTCCAGGTCGCCGTAATCAGCGAGTTCTGTTCAAAAATATCTTGTATAAGCTTTCGCAACGAATCCACGGGGTACATCTCACTTTCGGTTTGGTTTGGTCAACCGTTACCATACCATAATTCTGTTCCCTCTCCAAGTAAGAGCTACTCTCCAAAGGTTCAGTCATCAAATATTTTATAAGTCGGGCTATCCGTTCGGTTATTCTTCTTTTACATATTCAGTCGTACGTTGAATTATCTATTTTCACGTTCTTAGCCATTCGCCTGCTGACGTTTGGCCTCCAGCTCTTTAATCTGTGCCAGCCCTTCTTTGACCTCATCTCGTGGCAAGCCACCCCGCTCCAGTTGCTCATCGGCAAGTTCCGTTAGCCTCTGATAAAATGCTTTTGCATCCTCCTCATACTGTACCGGATACTCCGCACCAAGATGCAGCAATCTGTACCACCCATTCTCGGCTGCATCGTAACGTCCTTGTTGTTCCCGGTACAGCGCAAGCTGCTTTTCCGTGCGGGCAGGAAGCTCATATTCCTGAATTTGCTCCAAAATTCCATCGACACGTTCGGGCATTTGCAGCAATTCGAGATTAGCACCATGATTTAATGCATACAGATAAAAATGTAACGCTCGCATTAAACGAACAAGCGCCGCATCCTCTGCATCCATTTTCTCCTGATCATCAATGCCCTCGACTCTGCCTTTCTCCTGATAAATATACGCCTCCTCCTCGATAAGTCTAGCCGCCTGCTGCAGATTATCCACTTCAATGACGCCACGAAACCGGAACATTTCGATGACATCCTCTGCGGGCAGGGAGTTTAGCAAATTGAGGTTCATGCCGAATTGCCTACGCATCAGCTCATCCAGTTCAGACAAGGCCTCCGTATGTTTTCGTTGCTGTCTAAGCGTAAAAGCCTTGCCAATTGCCTCGGTCATTTCCTCCATCATGCGGAGCAGGTAATCCTTCCTGAACATCGGTTTGCCCCCTTATATCCTCGATCATTTATCGCATATTTCTAACGTGCATCTATATGATGTATTTTAATTCATGCAGTGAAAAAAAGCGAAAATCCAGCTCCCTCCTACTTCCTGAGTTCTGTAAGCAAACAAAACCAAGCCCCTGCTTGTCCAATACATGGGACACACAGGGGCTTGGTATACTTACAATGATTGAGTACGTTTCATCGTAAACTTTCTCACTTCTCCAGACAGACCTTTACGTTTATCTATTTCCATTCCACTTCATTGAGTTGAATGACTTCACAGTTAGTCAGACAAACCGGCCATAAACTGTTTAATCACCTGAATCAATTCTTCTGGTGCTTCATACATGCTCATATGTCCTGCACCTGCAATCGTAGCTTGAACAATATGAGGCTTATCGCTCGTAAAGGTGCGTTCTGGCGGAATCAGACCATCCTTTTCCCCTGCCACAAGCAGTACAGGAAGTGGTGTAGCCGATAACACATCACGGCGATCCGGGCGTTCACGCATAGCCAGTGCTGCACCAACTGCACCTTGAGGGGCAGTCTGGTAACCAATTTCCTTCACACGATTCACATGTGTCGACAACGACTCCACATTTTCCGGTGCAAACAGACCAGGAACCAGCCCGTCCACAAAATTCACAATGCCTTCGCTCTGAATCGTGGATACTGCGCGCAAACGTTTCTCCTTCGCCTCTTCACCGTCGGGGAACGCTGTTGAATGGATCAGACCAAACGCATTCAGACGCTCCGGGTGATGCTGTGCAATTGAAAGCGCAATATATCCGCCCATGGAATGTCCCAGAATGACCGCTTTTTCCACACCTATTTCATCCATCAGCTGCAGCACATCATTGCCCATCTGTTCAATCGTGTAACTGCCAACCGGTGCATCCGTTTTGCCGTGCCCACGCAGATCAGGTACGATACAACGATAGCTGCGTGCCAGCTCCGGCAACACCTCATCCCAATAGGATGAACTGCCGCAGTATCCGTGAAGCAGCACTAGTGCTTCTCCCTTACCCTGCTCAGCATAACAAATCGTCGTTCCATCACACATCACTTTTTCCATATTAATCCCTCTCTCTGCGCGAATGTAATATTTCAGGTTGTATATTATTAAGCATTCATCTCATGAATGAAACGTTTCTCGTGCAATCCAGGCCTCTGTTACCGCGTTGGCAATCGTTTGAGACATGCCTATAACAAAGTGAAGTGAAGTCATCTGCAGAATAGAATACGGTCTCGGACCGTTAGCATTCACTACTGCGGCTACACTGTATTCTCCAACAGGTGGCAACTTGCCGCCAACGGATTGGGCAGGATAAAGAGGCGTTCCTGAAACATAGTATGTCCCGGCAGCATCTTTTGGGCCTAAACATGCATCAATTGCAATTACGGTATGGTGTGCCGGTATCTGTGCCAACCGCTTTTCCAGTGTATCTGCATCACAAGGAGCAGCCAGCGTGCCAATCACATGAGGTATACCGCATTCCTCCAGCAGTGTACCCGTCAGTGGTCCAAGTGCATCCCCGGTGGAACGATCTGTACCGATACAGAGAAACGTAATTTCATCCAGATTGTGAAGCTGGGAGATATCCTTGAAAAAAAGGACAAGCTGGTCTCCAGGCACTCCTTTACGTATTTCTCGATTCTGTTGCCTGACAAGTTCACGTTTATATAAGGCCAAGCTTGATTCCCTCCTGCTGACTCTGATCTGACTGACAACTCCAGTGCAATCTTGTCTTCCAGTCATTTCGTTCTATTCTCACATTGTAACCGATGCTCCGTTCCCCCGCAAAATCATTGGCTTGTGCCCTTCCACTCATGCTACAATAACAAGAGTTTCCGAGATGGAAAATGAGCAAACCATCCCCGTAGATGGAAAGGATGAAGTTAACGATGGATTTAACACAAGCAACAGTAGAAAATATGGAATATATGATCGAAGCCATCAAGACCAAGCTGCGGATGGCCAGTGGTGCCGCTATGCAAGGTTCAGCATTTCCGCTTGAGAAATATGAGGATCTGCAAGATTTGTATGAGATGGTTATCGGAAAAGAGCATCTAAGCATCTCCGAGGTGGAGGCTGTTGCTTCGGAACTCGGTAAACTTCGCAAATAAGCTACACCCTTTTGTCTCTGCCTTCACACCTGACAGTATTGCAGCAATAGAAAAGGACCTGTCTTACATCAGAACACTGATGCAGGACAAGTCCTTTTGATTTTTTATAGTCTATGCGCTTGCTTAATCCAACCTTGTTGATCCAATGTGCGAATATATCAAGGTCAAGGTAAATCAACAAGAACAAACTCGGCAGGCTCGCTGCCTGCACTTGTCATCTGAAGATCACAGCTTTTGTGAATTCGAGCCGCATCTCCGGGCTTGAGATTAAAATTACCATCGGAACACTGGATTTCAAGATGCCCGTTAATGAGGAACAAATGTGTCCGCCGATCTTCATGTTGCGGATACATCAATTTTTTGCCTGACTCCAGCTTAGATAGATAACAGGTGACGTCCTGAGCAATGCGGAGAGAATCCTCTTCCAAGCGTTCATCCGGTTGATCTGACATACCTGACACTATCGGACAAAGACGGTTCAGCTGTGCGGATTCTTCTATTTTGCGATATGCATAAGACGGTTTCAACATTCGCTGGGAAGGCAGAAACCACATCTGCAGGAAACGTACCGGTTCATCCGTGGCCGGATTGGTTTCAGAGTGCTCTACACCTGTACCTGCACTCATCACCTGAACTGTCCCCGCTTCCAGCAGCTGTTCTGTACCCATACTGTCTGTATGCTTAAGCGTACCTGATATCACATAACTGACAATTTCGAGATCATGATGTGGATGTTTCTTAAAGCCTTCCTGCGGCATCAGTATGTTGTCATTATGAGCTAACAGACAACCAAAATGGGCATTGCTTGGATCCTCATAATCTGCAAAGGAAAAGCTAAATTCGCTGTGTATCCAACCTCGATCCGACGTGTGCCTTTCTTCCGATGTCACTACTTTAATCATATTCATCCACCTCCAGAGGATTGGAACTGCCTTATCGCAGTGATCCATGCGTGTTTAGAATTGTATAGGTCAATACCAGTTGGTATGTGATCTTTACCCGGGGCCCGGTCATTCTAATCAAGCTCCTTCCAAAGGTTATACGCTATCTTTTTATGAGTGGAGCACAAATTCACTATCCATCCGACCTACTAAAGTTCCTGCATCATTACGAATGTCTGCAGGAAATACTTCTGCCAGGCGGGCAATGGTTTTGGGATTGGAATAGTTCAATTGCTTCAATATTGATTGTGCAATGGAAGCCCATTCTTCCTCAGAGCCATCCAGCACTTTGAAGGTGATACCAAGTCTCTCTTTTTTCAGCGCGAAACCAAATACACCCTTGAATCCACCCTTGGCAACAATATTATCGTCCTCCAGCAACACCGAATCCACCCGATTCGTGCCACCGACCATAAGAGGGTGCTGATTCATGGCAGAAGTAATTGTCTTCACAGCGATGCGTGTGGACTCATCTTCAATGAGGTCAGGACAAGCCAGCTTAAGATACGCATTGGAGAGCGCGGACAGCGGCAATGAAAATACCGGAAAGCCGCAGCCATCCGTCCCGAGTTGAATTTCATTTTCTTTAATACCAGCAAGACCGGCCAATGTTTCAAGGATTTCCCGTTGCACTGGATGTCCTGGCTCGGCATAGGTGTCCAAATCAAGCTTTTTCATCTGGCTGTAACCTAATATCCCCAGATGTTTACCCGAACAGTTATGCAGTATTCTGCGTTTCTCTCCTTGTTCGCGCAACCAGTTATTGCGACTTTCCTCATTAAGCGGGTAGCTTGGCGCACAGACCAAACATTCCTCACCAAGTCCAATTTTACGAGCTAAATGTTCCAACACCTGAATATGTTCCGGTTCTGAGCGATGTGATGAAGCCATGATGGCAATCTCATGGGCCTCAAGGTTATAGTGGTGATCCATTCCCGCCCGAATTCCAGGGATCGCCTGAAATGGTTTGGCAGACGAACGTGTAAACGCTCTGAAATGAGGATTACCGACTGAATATGCAACCTGCCCATGCTCATCTGTAATACATATGTGTCCGTAGTGGGCGCATTCCATCACGCCTGCACGGTATTCTTTAACTAACAAAGCACTATCCACGCGAGTTTCTCTCCTTCATATTGCCAATTTCATATTGATAAAATCCAGTTTATCTCTGCTTTGCTTCACGGCGCTGCATGGGATATCCTCATTAGTATAGTACAAAAACGACGGTTTTACAGTTTTTTCGACAGTCGTTTCGGGTAAAGCTTTATCAACCTTATTGAAGGACTACTCTTTATAGAAGGAGACACGTCTCATGCTACGCAATTTTCCACAGTTCTCATCTGAATCACAACATGTTATCCCTTTGCAATCCCTGCTGAAATATATCCTGATTGCTTCACTGATGAGTGCAGGCATTGTGTTGTTATTTGCAGGTGTTGGAGCCTGGCTGGGTCTGGATCGTTTGATTCAGCTGGATAGTCAGATTCAGCAACTATTTTACCTGCATTCCCAGTCTCGTCTTTCTTTGTTGCCATACACTTCATTCATCACAGCACTAGGTTCTTTCAAAATATCAGCACTCGCTGCAGTGGGATTTGCACTATTGCTTTTTGCACAGCGCCGTCCCAAAGCTATCACGTATGGCTATGTAATCTGCGTGAGCTTTGCCATGATGTGGATCTTGAACACTCTATTAAAAGAGATTTTCAGACGAAGCAGACCCGAACTCGATCATCTTCTCGTTGTGCATGGATATAGTTATCCCAGTGGACATGCCATGATTTCAATGGGATTTTACGGTATGTTGTTTGTCATCTGGGCCTTGGAATGGAATGGACGTGACGTACTCAGCAGGTGGCTTCCCGTCTTCTGCGGTACTTTATTTGTTCTTTTAATTGGTCTAAGCAGAGTCATGTTGGGAGTTCATTACCCTACCGATGTCTTTGCCGGATTTGCTGCCGGATTCGTCTGGATTGTTTGTATGGTCCAAGGAATAAAACGATCTGCTTCCTGAACCCTTTCCTCTAATTTCCATCTTATTCATCGGACAGTTAGTTGTTTCACTGTGTTGCACGGCGTTTATATACGAAGTAAGCAAACGCGAACAGACAACATCCTGCATCAAGTTGAAAAGGAGGCGGTTGTTATGTGGGGCATTATTATCAGCATTGTCATGGCGATCATTATCGGTTTAATCGGAGATGCACTGGCCGGTCATAACATGCCGGGCGGCGTGATTGGTGCGATGATTGCCGGATTCGCCGGAGCGTGGTTGGGAGCACTTTTGCTTGGTAACTGGGGACCAGTTATCGGTAACTTTGCAGTCATTCCTGCCATCATTGGTACAGCTCTCTTTGTTTTCTTGCTGGGGCTTGTGTCCAGACTGCTTAGACAGGCTGCCTGATTCGGGTTAGACGGTGTTCGTTGTTTCGTATTTGTTTCCCAAATTAAAGAAGGAGTGATTAGACATGAATAAAGCAGAAGAGCAATATCCTGTACAAAGTGGTTCGACTTTCGCAAAAGGTATTTTCATCGGAGGTTTGCTGGGCGCTGCAGCTGCCCTGTTATTCGCACCTAAACCAGGCCGCGAATTGCGTGGTGATCTTTCTGAAAAGGTAGGCATGGTGACTGACCGTACAAAAGAAGTGGCTACTGTTGTTGGTGACAAAGCTTCTGAAATTGCCAAAACGGTATCATCCAAAACCTCCGATCTGGCTAGAACGGTAAACCAAGGTCGTAATGATGTTATGGACTCCGTGAAAAAAGCATCTGCAGACGTTGCTGAGGAAGCAACGCGTGCATCTGGAGAAGTAGCTGCCGCTTCCGTGGAAGCGAAGGAAGATGSGCGTAAACAATTGAACTCGACAAGCCTGTAAGGCCTGATGAGATCGAGCAATAAATAGCCAGCTGCATTCCAGCTGGCTATTTTTTATCCAGAACGAACGGAGGAATGACATATATGAGTAAAGTCACGATTAATGGCAATACCCCGGTAACAGGAGGAACACCTGCACAGCAGTATGATACGAGTGAGCATCCATTCGAATTGCGTCACGAGGTCAAACGCCTGAACACACGACTCGATCAGATTGCGGACAGTTTGGAGAGAGCACAGATCAAAGACATCATTGAAAATTACAGTAGCCCCAAAAAACGAATCATTACGAACTTTACCGCTGGTATGGCTCGCGGGCTTGGGTTGACTGTCGGTACATTTGTTGTGCTTGGTTTGCTTGCCTATATCCTTAGCCAATTTGTTAATATGCCTATCGTGGGTCAATATATCGCGGATCTTCTCGGTTACATCCAGGATTACAAAAAATAAAAGAGGGGCAGCCCGTCTGCGGCTAGCGTGGCCCCTCTTTTCCTCTGTCCCGATTTCCCGGAGCGGAAGACTGGGCAGATTTTACCTTCAGCAAATCCCCTGTCCACCCTTTCATCATCATCCATATATACATGCTAACCATACTGCAGATAATCAGTACAATGACCAGTACAACTCCCCACGTCTTGTCGATCAGGGGTAAATTCTCAAAATTCATTCCCCATATAGCACCTGCCGCTGTTGCCGGTGTGAATACAGAAGTAACAATCGTCAGTGTCTTCATAATTTCATTACCACGTACTCCCGAGATGGCATTGTCTATTGAGATTAGAGTATCGATCTCCTTTTCATAATGCTGAAACAGACACTCCATACGTTCAACGCGATACTGAAGCTGTTGATAGAAGCGATTGTCTGTAATCTCTTGAAGATAGGCTTCCCGGGAAGCTGCCATTAATTCGGCATAGGGAATGAACAGGTTGCTCCAATACAGTAATTCAAACCGCGCCGCCAGAATCTGATCCATCAATGTGCGTGCATTGCGTGACTCCATTGTCCGTTCCAGATCACGCAAATTCATCTCAAAATGATCCATGCCGACATGATAATAATGCAGAATGGCTCGAAAAAGCACAAACATTCCTTCTCTAGCCTGCGTGCATTGCTGCAGCATATGCATACGTTCGCCCGATTTCATAATGCCTCTCGTATTGTCATCCAAATTGAGCGTAACCAAATTGAACTTATCGACATAAAAAAACATCTGGTTATCTCTTCGTTGAACATTTGTTTCATTCTTCACGGCATATAAGAAGGAGCCAAAAATAACCGCATCTGTGCCGTTAAAATAACGAACAGATAAGTAGTTTGATTCAGCTTTCGGTATTTTGCTTAGCCAATATTGCATCTCTGGAAATGCCTGCTCCAGATCATAAAGTGCACTGTCCATACTGCTGGAATCCGGAGCTACCCAGTCCCACCACTGCCAATCTTCAGAGCAGGATAACTGATCACGCCGAGCTTCCAGTTTGATATCATCCACCTTATATTCCTCCTGACATGTTAATCCATTGGTCTCCGGGTCCCTCCAGTGAATTCAAAAAGGACACGTATGCAATCCAGTGAGTGCAATACCGTGTCCTCGTCAAGCCGTATTGGAGCAACAATAGGAATGATTTATCATAGCATAGAAGCGTTAGACATAATCTGCTTCAGTTTTTCCGTAGCCCGTTTTTGAATCCGGGATACACTCATCTGAGAAACACCCAGCTTCTGGGCTATGGCCCGCTGTGACTGACCATCTTGGAACGCTAAAATAAGTACCTTCTGTTCTTGCTCTTTGAGCTGTCCTAATGCCTGCTGCAGATCCATCCGTTTTTCAACCGAATCAAAGTCATTCACATCCGCGCTGATCAGTTCACCCAGTGTCGCTGCACTGTCATCCTGAGATAAAGGAGAATCCAGAGAAACATAGTGGTAACACTCGCGGCCAGCCAGAACTTCAATGGTTTCCTCCGGTGTAAGATCCAGATATTCTGCAATCTCATTAACCCCTGGTGAACGTTCCAGCTTAACCGTCAGTTCATCAATCGCATGCTGCACTAATGCACCTTTTTCCTTGATTCTTCTCGGCACTTGAATGTACCATGACTTATCTCGAAGATAATTTTTCATATGACCGATCATACTTTTCATCGCATACGGTTCAAATGGAATCCCCAGATTGATATCGTATTGCTTCAGCAATCGAATCAAAGCCATTTGGCCTGTCTGGTACAGATCCTCATATAAATCCGGTCGATTCCGGGCAATTTTACCCGCGGCCATTTTGACCATCGGTTCATATTTTCGAATAAGAACGGTAGCGATTTCGTTGTCCTGTGTTTGTTGATATTCCCAGATCAAACCAATCGCTTCAGACATGGACTCTGGGGGAGTCACTTTTTCATTCATACTTTCTCCTCACTTTTTGCAAGACGTTTTACGAGTACTACTTTCGTACCTTTGCCCGTCTCACTCTCCACACTGACATCGTCCATCAGAGCTTGCATCAGATAGAACCCAAGTCCGCCAATCTGAGCGTCTGTCAGTTCTTTGTCGTGAAGTCCGGAACGTGTTATAGCAGGGTTCACATTTTCAAAGCTGGCACCCTCATCGTTGACAGTAATCGCAAGTGACTCACCATCTACTTCAAATACCACTTCAACCATGCCGCCTTCATGAGAGTAGGCATACAATACGGAGTTGTTACAAGCTTCGGACACAGCAACCTTCATATCCTCAATGTCTTCGTACGAAAAACCCATTTTGGATGCAACACCATATAAATTAAGTCTTACAATATCTACATATTCAGCTGTCGCCGGTAAATTCAGCGTAATTCTTTGGACTTCTGCATTCATTCCTTTTTCGATCCTTTCCTATTGGGAATTCTTCTGTGTAACAAAGAATTTGGCTATACCCGTCATATCAAAAAGTTTCTGAATTTGCGCAGGAACTTCCTGTACTTCAAAGCGAGCTTCCATTCCATGTCTGGCCTTGAGAACAGATAACAGGATACCAATCCCTGTGCTATCAATGTACTTCAGATCTTTCATGTTAATAATCAAATCTTGCTCCTTGTTGTCCACGAGCGGTTCCATTACCAAACGGAAGTCAGGAGCAACCGACAAATCCAGTTCGCCAGTCAAATACACTGTGCATACACCGTCATGTGTCTCGGTTCTTGCATTGAATTTTTCATTTTTATTTGTATTCATTAGACATCTCTCTCCTGATCAATGGTTTCCTTACCTTATAACCCAACTTATGCACGAGTGAAACAGGAAACATAACTGGTAAAATTTTCAATTCGCATGATTCATTGCCGAGGCGCCTGGATTCAAGACCTGATGTTTCTTCTGAAAATGTGCAAGCTTCTGCTTCACACTACCCATTTTTACCGGTTTGCTGATATAGTCATCCATCCCTGCTGCCTTACAGCGTTGCTGAATGCCTTCCATTACGTTAGCCGTCATTGCGATAATGACAGGTTGCTTATTCCGGGGTACGCTCTCACGTATGCGTCTCGTGCATTCCAAACCATCCATGACAGGCATCTGTAAATCCATAAAAATATAATCATACGGTGACGTGGCCTCGATCACCATGTCCAGAGCCCTCTGACCATCTTCCGCAATATCCGATAGCAGCCCCAATTTATGCAACATAATCGCCATCAATTTCTGATTAATGGGATGATCATCCACAATTAACACGGTAGGATGTTGATCTTCATTTTTCACATCCGTCAACTTCTCTTCGTTGCCGCCCTGAACCAGTTCCGTTTCAATGTAACGCTTCGCCTGAATGGTAAATACGAAGGTAGCTCCCATCTTCTCAGAGATATCCAGATAGATCTGTCCACCCATCATTTCGACAAGCGTTTTACAAATGGCAAGGCCAAGACCTGTTCCACCATATTTTCGGGTCATCGACGTATCCAGCTGGGAAAATGGCTGAAACAAGCGATCCACTTTATCTGGTGCAATGCCTATTCCGGTATCCTTGACAGCAAACTCCAAAGATAGGTTCCCCTCCTGCTCTCCATTCACGGAGACAATCAGATAAACACCGCCATGGTCGGTGAACTTCACCGCATTGGCAATCAAATTCAGCAGTACTTGGCGGAGCCGTGCCATATCTCCATAGATTAATTCCGGCACAGAGTCCTCAAGGAAATAATCCAATTCCAGATTTTTCTTACCCGCTTCTGCAGCAAACAAACCGAGCACTTCCCGTATGCAGGAAACCAGTTCGAATGGATGCTCCTCCAGCTCCATTTTGCCAGACTCCATTTTGGTAAAATCAAGAATGTCATTAATCACCGTAACAAGTGCATCGGCACTACGACGAACGATATCCACATATTCCTTCTGATCTTCCTTCAACTCGGTTTCCATCAACAGGTCGACCATGCCGATGACTCCGTTCATCGGTGTACGGATCTCGTGGCTCATCATCGCCAGAAACTCTGTTTTGGCATTAGCCGCAATCTCGGCCTCTTCTTTGGCCTGCACAAGTTGCTGATTCATCTTCTCCAATTCCTGCGTCTTCTGATGAAGCAACATCGTCTGTGTCTTAAGTCTTTTGTTCGAGATAAACATCTCCACAAATCCTTCGATTTTGGACTTCAAAATCTGAGGAATAAACGGTTTGACCATATAATCAATGGCCCCCGCCGAATATCCGGCAAACAGATGCTCGGCCTCTCTACTGTTCGCCGAGATGAAGATAATTGGCACATCTTTGGATTTGTCTCGTGCCTTAATTAATTTCGCTGTCTCAATTCCGTCCATCCCAGGCATCTGCACATCAAGTACAATGACCGCAAATTCGTCTTTGAGCAAACAACGGAGTGCCTCTTCTCCGGAATTTGCCTTGACGAGTTTGTACTGCTCTGATTCCAGAACCGCTTCGAGCGCAAGCAGGTTCTCAGGGCGGTCATCTACCAATAATATGTGGATTGGTTCATTGAGCCCCATAGCTAAGCCTAACCCCCTATTTGATCTTCCGGTATATTTTTTCGGTCCGGTCTAACGGCTCATAGGCATCACTATATTCTGTAAAATGAATGGATTCTTTCGATCCCAGAACGAGTATGCCAAAGTGGCTCAAGCTCTCATGAAACAGCCCGTGCACATGGTTCCGCAGCTCATCGTTGAAATAAATCATGACATTGCGGCAAAAAATAACATTAAACTCATTAAATGACCGGTCTGTTGCCAAGTTATGTTCGGCAAAAATAATATTTTTCTGAAGAAACGGGTGAAATATAACGGAATTATATTTCGCTGTATAGTATTCGGAGAAGGCTTTTGTGCCCCCTGCCTCCAGATAGTTTGTTGTAAACAACTTCATTTTCTCAATACCGTATACGCCTTCCTTGGCCTGTTGCAGTGAGCGGTCATTCATATCCGTTGCGTAAATTCGTGCTTTGTCATACAGCCCTTCCTCATGCAGCATAATCGCCATGGAATACACTTCTTCACCTGTAGAACAGCCTGCATGCCATATCCGAATATACGGATAGGTTCTCAGAATAGGAATGATTTTTTCCCGAAACATGCGGAAAAGCGACGGGTCGCGAAACATTTCTGTCACCGGTATGGACAAGTTTTGTACAAAACGTTCAAACGATGAACGGTTATGCAAAACCTTTTCCTGCAGCCCAGATATGCTCTTCACACCTTCTGCATGCGCGTAGTGCCATATTCTTCGTCTTAGGGATGGCAGCGCATAATTCCGAAAGTCATACCCATACAAACGATGCATTCCCTCCAGCAGCAATTCAATCTCAATCAATTCACGCTCTTCATCTTGCGGTATACGAACCGTATCTGCTCCCGTTTCGTTAGGTTCCCACGGTGTCATAACTTCTCTCCACTTCATCATTGGTTACTTGCGTATGCGTTATTCTCCTTCATTACCCAAACCATACGCTTACGAATACAACCATACCCGCATTAATGACAACAATTGATCCGTTTGAATCGGTTTTTTCACATAATCGGATGCTCCAGCCTCAATACATTTCCCTCGATCTTCTTTCATCGCCTTGGCTGTGAGCGCAATAATCGGCAATTTATCGAATTTGGGGTTCTGCCTAATCCGTGTCATCGCTTCGTATCCGTCCATCTCTGGCATCATCATATCCATCAGCACCAGATCAAATTCCGGATTTTTCTCGAGTGCCTCCAATGCCTCACGGCCGTTCTCAGCAAACGTAACTTCCATACGGTACCCTTCAAGCACGCTGGATAATGCAAACACATTTCGAATATCATCATCAACAAGCAATATTTTTTTGCCTTCGAACAAAGTCTCTTTATTATGCAGCTTCTGCAAAATACGTCGTTTGTCCTCAGGTAGATTGGCTTCTACCCGATGCAGGAACAATGTCGTTTCATCCAGCAGACGTTCTGGTGACTTCACGTCTTTGATAATAATCGATTCCGCATATTTGCGAAGCTTCATCTCTTCCTTGGAATCCAGTTCTTTACCGGTATAAATGATAATTGGCAAATCATTCAGATATTCATCATCCCGAATCTGATCCAGCAGTTCAAAACCCGTCATATCCGTCAACATCAGATCCAGTACCATACAATCGTAACGCTGGCTGTGCAGTTCATTCAGTGCTTCCTGGCCTGTAGATACTGCGGTAATGACAACATCATCATGTCCAATTAATTCAATGATTGCTTTACGCTGAATCTCGTCATCTTCAACAATAAGCAATCGTTTCAGCTGATTTTCAGTATAGGATTCGATATGAGAGAATGCTTTATCCAGTGAATCTTTGCTGGATGGTTTTTTTAGATACGCAATAGCTCCCATCATCAGTCCTTGTTTCATATCATCAACAACGGAGATGACATGCACCGGGATGTGACGTGTTACAGAACTGCTCTTCAGTTCGCCCAATATCGTCCACCCATCCATTACAGGCAACTGGATATCCAGAATGATCGCATCAGGCAAGTATTCACGGGCCATCTCCAGTCCGGTATCCCCTTGAAGAGCAACCAGTGCCTTGAAGCCCCGACCTCTCGCCATATCCATTAAAATGTGGGCAAAGTTCACATCATCTTCTATGATCAGCAATGTTTTGTCACCTTCAACGATGTTATTAACATCGTCCTCAACTCGAGTTAGCTCTGCACTACGAGCAGGGGATAGATCAGCGACACGACTCCGTTCCGGATCAGGTGCAAGTATAGATTGTTGAGATGAGCGAACAGGCTTGATATCCGGCAACCTTTCTTGCGGCTGTTCTGTAGATACTGCTGCTTCTCTCGCTGCTTCTTCCTCTGCCAATTCGGCATCTTGATGATTATCCGGCAAGAATAATGTAAAAGTGCTGCCCACCCCTTCAGCGGATTCAACCTGTATTGCCCCGCCAAGCAGACGTGCCAATTCTCGGCTAATCGATAAACCAAGACCCGTACCGCCATATTTGCGACTCGTTGTACCGTCTACCTGTTGGAACGCTTCGAATATCAGATCTGTCTTGTCAGGTGGAATGCCAATGCCGGTATCTTTGATGCTAAATCCAAGGTATTCCTGATTCGTATTCAGATATCCTGGTAATTCCTCTGGCTTCATACGTCTTGCAATCAGATTCACCGATCCACGATTGGTAAACTTGAAGGCATTGGACAACAGATTACGTAAAATTTGTTTCACCCGGTGACTGTCTGTATAGATCCATTCTGGCAGGGAACTGTCGAAATCGAAATTGAGATCCAGTTCCTTCTTGTTGGCCATCGGACCAAAGTTCTGGGTGACAAAGCTGGTCAGCTCATCCAATCGAACAGTCTCATAGTTGATATCCATCTTGCCTGCGTCCACTTTGGATAGATCCAAAATCTCATCAATCATCTTCAGTAGATCTGCACCGGACATATAAATGGTTTGTGCATACTCCTGCTGTTTACTGCTGAGATTACCATCCTTGTTCTCCGACAATAACTGAGACAATATGAGCAGACTGTTGAGTGGAGTTCGCAGCTCATGCGACATATTCGCCAAAAATTCAGACTTGTATTTGCTGGTCATCGACAATTGCATGGCCTGCTGTTCCAATTGTGTCTTCGTTTTCTCAATTTCATCATTTTTCTCTTCCACTTCACGTACCTGTTCTTCAAGCGCCCGCGTTTTGGCAATCAGTTCTGTATTAAAATGCTCCAATTCTTCCTGCTGGCGTTGCAGCAGCTCTTCAGAACGTTTGAGTGCATCGGTCTGTTCTTCCAGATTTTCATTGGAACGGCGTAATTCTTCCTGCTGTGTCTGCAATTCCTCGGATTGCACCTGCAGCTCTTCTGTAAGCGCCTGAGACTCCCGCAGCAATTCCTCCACACGAAGACGTCGCCGCACATTGTTAAGGATAACACCTAAGTTCATGATTAACTGACCAAACAGCTGCTTGTGCATTTCGCTGAAACCTTCAAAGGAGGCCAGTTCCACCACACCAATGAGTTCGTCTTCAAACACGACCGGATAGATCATAATTCCGGCAGCACGTGCAGAACCTGAAGCAGAGCCAATGCTCACATATTGGTCAGGTGTTTGCTCCAGCACAATCGGATTCATATCCAATGCAGCTTGACCAATCATACCTTCCCCGATCCGATACACCTCTTTACCAAGCTCGCCGTTCTCTTCAAATGCATATGAACCATAACGTCTCAATTCATCTGGATGTTTCTCCTCGTCAATCAGATACACTACACCCAGTTGCGCACCAAGCACAGGTGTGAATTCACTGATAAACATCTGGGAAATTTGACGGATGGAGCCGATTCCCCGGAGAAGCTCAGGAACTCTTGCAATGTTGGAACTCATCCAGTTCTGATCTTGCTGGGCTTGCACGTAAGCTTTCTCAATCTCCAGCTTTTCTTCCAGATCGTTAGAAACATCTTTGAAAACGGAAGCAATTTGACCGATCTCATCGGTCGACTTGATTTGAATCCGGCGGATCGTTTTATAACGTCCCTTGCCAAAACTCGTAATCATCATCGATACCGTATTCAGACCACGCGAAATGCTTGGGAGCACCCACAGAATGACACCCAAAGCCAGCAGTAATCCGGCGATCATAATGCTAATTGTGATCTGAACAGCCCTGCTATATGCAGCATTGGCGCCTTTGATCTCGGCATCAATCTCCTGATCCTGATAACGAGACAATGCATTCAAGCTGTCCACCGTTTCCTTCTGCACCGCAAGCCCGGTGGAATTACGATAATTGTTAGCATCTTCCACCCGGTTCTGGGACATCAAGCTGGTTATTCTTGTTGCATAATTCGTGTAAGCATCCCACGCATTATTCACACGGTCTACAAGTTGATGTTCAGAAGCGGTATCTGCCCGGTCTCTCACCTGTTCTAGATAACGGACACCTCTGTCCTTCATTTCCTTCAGATCCGATTCAGCCGCGCTGACCGAATTGTTTGGGTTTAATAACAAGTTAGCCAGCACTTTAGCGATATCATTGACTTCCCCGCGCGCAGCTGAAGTAAATCTTACCTTCAGATAACGTTCCTGGTACATCTGATCGATCTGCTTATTGCTGCTGTTCAAACGCTCATAGCTCACAAAGGTAAGCATGATCATAATAGCCATCAAGGCGGTAAAACCAATCAGCAGTTTATTCCTGATTTTCATTCGGTTTCCGCCCCTTTATCCAAGGTAATCCATACCAGACATTTATCATCGTCCCGTTCCTGATTCAATTCGTCATCGAAGAACAACGTCTGCATCGCTTCTTCATTCCACTTATGAGAACCTTTTAATTGTTCCTTCAAAAACTCCAGTTGCTGCTCCTGGTCACCTTGGACCGTTTCAAGCAAGCCGTCCGTATACATCGCAATATGCCCTTCACCTTCGTAATGAATGGTCTGAGGCTCAATATCCATTTTGTCGAACAAGCCCACAGGACAGCACACGCTGTCAAAGGAAGTCACGCTGCCATCACTACGGAAAAATAAGGCTGGCGGGTGCCCTGCATTCACATAATCAATCCGTTTCATACGGGTATCTACGACTAAATAAATCGCTGTAAAGTAATACTGCACCAGCTGTTTTCCCAGATGCAGCTGGTTAAAGCGACGATTCAGCTCTTGAATAACCTTCTCCGGGTCTACGTACGTCGTTACCGTATCCTTAAGCACAGAAGCGATAAACATCGTGAACAGAGATGAAGATATACCGTGACCCATCATGTCGAGAAGTAACACGCCGTACCGCCCTTCTCCAAGCGGAAACCAGGAGTAGAGATCTCCTGCGAGTTCAAAGGATGGTTTGTATATGGCATGTACTTGAAAAAAAGGATCTTCGATCGCATGACTCAGCACAGCGTTTTGTACCATCGCTGCCAGTTTCAACTCATCCTGAATACGCTGGTCACGCTCCTTGTGCCAATCTTTCTCCTGTTTCAGACGTAAGGCCAGCCGAATTCGCGCCATCAATTCCACCTTGTTAATTGGCTTCGTTACATAATCGGATGCCCCTGCATCGAGCGCTTCTGCCAGTTTTTTGGAATCTCCAATTGCGGTTACCATAATAATCGGAATGTCTTTCAGATTTTCGAATTTTTGCACAATGCTGCAGGCTTCAATCCCATCCATCTCAGGCATCATCATATCCAGCAAAATGAGGTCAATATCCGACGTTTTGGGACGCGGCTCGCTGTTATCTTCACCGATCCCCAATACTTCGAACATATCCATAGCTGAACTTGCTGTCACAATATCGCGGTAATTTTCTTTTTTTAAAATTTCTCGAATGATAATGACATTTGTCGGATTGTCGTCAACAATAAGTATTCTCATTTCAATCTCCTTATCTATGGCGTCCGGGTTTGTCGATAGTTATCTATTCAACGAACAACCTTATTTATACAAATTTTGCATTCAGAGTGACAGTAGACATAACAATTCCTAGTATAACTATAATGATAAAGCCAGAAAACTTCTATCACAAATAGCACCATTAAAGGGAATTCCCTCGTTCATTTTCACATTCGTTTTTGCATTTAATGGCATACGTTCGCCAGGCGGGTATCTCCATGCCGGGCGCACAACTTGCAAAAACATAGATAAGGAATGGGGTTTAACCCCATTCCTTATCTATGTTTTTGATTAAGCCTTCCCGGTTCACCGCAGAACATGTGCTGAACTAACGATTCTGCATTCAGGCTGTAAAATTAGTCTTTCTTTTTGGCAATGATCAGTACCTTGCCTTTATCCAATTCACTCTCATAGAAGTCAGCCTCGGCTTCTGTAAAGCCCATCGATACAATCTTGGCCCGAAGTTCGTCACCGCGTGAGCGGAACAGATTCGCCATGGAATCAAATAAACCTTCTTCCTTAATGCCAATCTCCTTAGCATCTGCAGTATCAGCAATGCGATCTGTACGATCCTTCTCATGTGCAAGCACGAAGATATGATCAGCCAAGTATCCAGTAGTCTGCAATTCTTTCACCGCTTCTACTGCTTGAACTCCGTTTTCTACCACTTTAGCATAAGCCTGTGCGTTGGTTGAATTCATCGTTTCCACTCTCCTCTGATATAATCTTCTTTATCGAGCTCTTATAGTATATAACCATACTATTTTACATTGAAACGAAAGCTGCATCATTCATCTCAGGTAACCGTATCGTCAAAAAAGTCAACGCCTTCAATCTCACCGGAGCCTAGTTTCATATACACTTTGATTGCATAATGACCACGAAGGTAAACTTCGCCATCCTCAGCAACATGATAAGGTTTGCCCAGCGCCTGATGAATCGCATCAATATCCATTGGGATAGACTTCCCATTCAACTTCAGATCATCATGTGAACCATCGACATGCACATACTGAATTACGCCTGTATCTTCACATACGCCAACATTCACGTCACGGAAATGATATTCCGAGCATCCCAGATAGGGGTCCTCTTTGATGGAAATTGGCTGGCCGAGTTTGGTAAAGAGTTCATGTTTCGTATCCTCCAGTGAAATGCCATTCAGAGTCCGAAACTGCTCGAACGTCTCGGAACGATCAACTGCCACAGTCATCTCTGGCACCTGCTCCTCCATTACCGTCCATTGCAAATCGTGAGCAGCAGGCGTTGCTGCCGGCTGAACGGAAAAGGGAGAAATTACGCTAAACATCGTCACTAGCAGTAGTTTCATCATGATTCTCACCCTTTCATCAGGTTCATTACCGCCCTGAAGGCTTCACTAAATTTCAGAAAGCGGACATGTTATTTACGCAGTCGTTGCCACACATTAGCTGCAAGATCGATATAATTCATCCACTTCTTCCCACCCTTTGCTTCATCATGATATGTAGCTTCATAGGTTTGCAGGGTACGTTCCGCCGGCGTAGCAGGTGGAGCTGTTACATGATTGAGATTGGATTCAGACGATTTTCCTGCTTCCGCTTTGGATGACTTCGTCTGAAAGCGGGTCATCAGTGTAGTGGACACCTGCTTGGCCGCTGCCGTAACCTCACTAAGTACTTCTCCCAGATTCTCAACCGACTCCATCACGGGGTCAATCTTCTTCATTTTGTGCTGCACGTCAACAGTGATGTCATTGGCATGTCTTACGGTCTGTTTTACTTCATAGCTGAGCTCATCAATGGTCTTCTGCACTTCCTGCAGCGTCTGAGAAACATTGTCCAGTGAACTCTGGGCCGATTTTAATGTGCGAATCAAAAAGAAAACAAGTACAGCAAATGCCACTGCAATCAGGGCCACGCTTAGTTGATAAATCATAAAAGGACCTCTCTTTCCATGGTTACGTCGGTTTTGTTATTGCTATAGTTACCCGAGGGTTTCCCGGGCGAAACAAAAGAAAAATGTCCCTCCAGCGAAGTATAGAAGAAGAAAAAAACACCATGTTTCAAGTCTTCTGACCTCGGTTAAGGTTAGACTACACAGGGCAGTGAGACACCACAACTCACGCCACAAACTATAACACGAAAGGATGAATTCTCATGTTAAAATGGTCAGTAATTTTTCTGATTATCGCGCTGGTTGCCGGTATCTTCGGGTTTTTCGGGATTGTTGAAGCGGCTGCTTCGATTGCAAAAGTGTTGTTCTTCATCTTTGTTGTACTATTCGTCATTTCCCTCATTACGGGACGAAGCCGAATGCGATGAGTTGCTGCTATCTGGATCTGAACAACTGCATTACATACGAAAGCCGATGACGCCTCAAGGCACGTCGGCTTTTGTGCGTTCTAAAGACAGGTACACTTTCCTATTTTTCTATATTTATGTATTACACTCCCTCCTGCTTTATTCCAATATGAACCGCCGAAGAGTCCCGGAAAAACAGGACTTTAATGATATAGCCAGCCCGGTTTTATACCACGATAGTCTGATTTTTACAGGCTTTCTATATACCCACATATGCGCCAGTTGACTCTGGAGAAACCAAGAAAATATTGTTATAATTTGTGATTCATAGACCAGCTTGCTTGGTTACTTTTATCACAGGACAACAAAAACTACATATCTAACCGAGGAGGAAAAACAAATGAAAAAAATCGTAAGTTTTGCCGCTGCTTTAACTTTGATGGGTTCCATGGCTGCCGCTGCAGGTGCTGAGGAAGCGGTTACTGGCACAGTAACACCGACAACTTCAGGTACTGAGGCAACGACGACTACACCAGCTACAACAACGCCGGCTGTAGAAGTGAACAAACCTGCTGTAGAAACCATTGAAGGTCAAGCAGAGGCCGTAACAGGCACAACAGTTGATTCCACGGGTACACAAGGTACTTCTACAACAACAGAGACACCGTCTACAAAAGACGATCTAATCTTTGAAAAGCCGATTGTAAAACCGGGTGACGAAGTTGTGATGCCAACGATGCTGCTTAACTTGCTTGAGCGCACATGGTTCTATGATGCGCCTAACGGCAAACCGATCGGTGCTCTGGGTGCACAAGTCATTGATACAACAGGTGAAGTAGTTGACGGATTCGACGGCGGCGAATGGGTTCAAGTGTACACTTGGAAAGGCAAAGCCTGGATTCACGTTGCTATTCAATAATATCGTATAATCGTTTATAACATAAGTAAAGAGGACAGTACGCCGTAGCGCGTCTGTCCTCTTTATTTATGTTTAGGCTGTAATACTTCTCACTTTAGCAACTTTATGTTAGGCTTTTTTCTTCTGATCTCGGCTCGACATGTACATGAACATGCATAATATTATGTGATCGTTTCAGGCGTTCCTCTACCTGATCACAGATTTCATGGCCCTGCACCAGCGTTAATCCCCCATCTACTTCAATGACCACATCAACAAGAACATGGCTGCCATGTACTCGTGCTTTAACATCCTTGATCATTTCGACACCAGGCACACGCGCAACGGCAGATCTCAAATCCGTTAATTGCTTTTGATCAAACCCGTCCGTAAGCAGATGAGTCGAATCGCGGAAAATTTCCCAAGCTGTTTTACAGATCAGCAGACCTACAAGGATGGCAGCAACTTTATCCAGCCACGGAAGTCCAAATTGGGAACCAACAATGCCGACCGCAGCTCCAATACTCACCCAAGCATCCGAGCGATTATCTTTGGCTGCTGCCAGCAGGGCTTGGCTGTTAATTTGTTTGGCCAGGCGGGAGTTGAAACGGTATACACCCAACATGACCACCGCACAGATCACAGCTACGCCAGCTGCCCAGAGATTGGGGACCGCATAGTCGCCTGCATACCAGGATCGAACCGCCTCAACCAATACTTGAAGTCCTACAATCGCCATAATAAATGAGGCAATCAATGCCGCGATCGTCTCCGCCCGAAAGTGACCATACGCATGATCGGAATCTGGCGGTTTTTGCGAGATACGCAGTCCAACCAGCACGGCAACGGATGCCACAATATCTGTGGCATTATTGATACCGTCTGCAACCAATGCGCTGGAAGCAAACAAATATCCGCAGATCAGCTTAAAAGCAGACAAAACGAGGTATGCCGCAATGCTGATCCAGGCTCCCCGCTCTCCTTTACGTATTTCTTCATAAGCGTTCAACAGGACGACACTCCTTTTTCACGTTTCCAATAGTTTTCTCATGTTACCAAATACAGGTCGTGTGGGTCTACAGAAACAGTTTTGCCGAGTAGCATTGCTGTAGTTAAGCCGAAACAAAGTTTCTGGAGGGCAGGGCTGTAGCAAACGAGAAACAATATTGGCTTAGGGAAAACTGGTGAAAATCGGCATTTTATCATGTTGCCCTTGTGAGGCTATTATAAAACGTATAAAATGAGTACATCCCGTCCAATTTGGACGGCTCACTGCAAGACCGGGAGGGATATATAATGAGCGAAAATAATGAACCGAAAAAGGTCAGCCTGCAAGATGCAATCCGTCAGAAGCTGGCACAAAAGAAAGAGCAGCAAAACTCCGGTAACCAATCCGGTGCTTACTTTGAAGGCGGCCCTAAAGCCATGAAGAGCCAGAACAACAAAAAGCCGAACAACCAGCGTCGCCGTACAGGCGGGTCTTAGGTTTGCGCCAGCATAAGAGCTGTATATCAGCACGAGCACTACAAAAAACCGCATGCCCTCCACTAGGAGGACTTGCGGTTTTTCGCTTGCACGTATTTAAAGTGGAATTAAGCTTCCACCGGGTACATTTTGTTGCGCAGTTCTTTGATTTCGTCGCTTTCCAGATACTCGTCATAGCTCATTTGGCGATCGATCAGGCCTGTTGGCGTAATTTCGATAATCCGGTTTGCAATCGTCTGAATGAACTGATGGTCATGGGATGTAAACAACATCGTTCCATCAAAGTCAATCATACCATTATTTAGTGCAGTAATGGATTCGAGATCCAAGTGGTTCGTTGGTTCATCGAGAATCAATGCATTTGCACCTGTTTGCATCATTTTCGCTAGCATGCAGCGGACTTTCTCTCCCCCGGAGAGAACGCTAGCCTTCTTCTGGGATTCCTCGCCAGAGAACAGCATACGGCCCAAGAAGCCACGCAGATACGTTTCATCCTGATCTTTGGAATACTGACGCAACCAATCTACGAGCGTCATATCCACACCATCAAAGAATTGGGAGTTATCTTTAGGGAAATAAGCCTGAGTCGTCGTCACACCCCAAGTATATTCGCCGCTATCCGCTTCCGTTTCACCCATGAGAATATCAAACAACAGTGATTTGGCATTACCGTTCGGGCCAACAAATGCAATTTTGTCACCTTTGTTCACCACAAAGCTCACATCATTCAGCATTTTCACACCATCAATAGACTTGTGAATACGATCTACAGTCAGCAATTGTTTACCCGCTTCGCGTTCAGGCTTGAAGTTAATGAACGGATATTTACGGTTGGATGGACGTAGATCATCCAGTGTAATTTTGTCGAGTTGTTTCTTCCGGGAAGTCGCCTGTTTGGATTTCGAAGCGTTCGCGGAGAAACGTTGAATAAAGGCTTGAAGCTCTTTAATCTTCTCTTCTTTTTTCTTGTTGGCATCCCGTTGCAACGCAAGAGCCAATTGGCTGGACTCGTACCAGAAGTCGTAGTTACCTACGTACAGCTGGATTTTACCAAAGTCGATGTCCGCAATATGCGTACATACTTTGTTCAGGAAGTGACGGTCATGGGATACAACGATGACAGTACCTTCATAATCCATCAGGAAGTTCTCTAGCCATTGAATGGATTCGAGATCCAAGTGGTTGGTAGGCTCATCGAGTAACAGGTTGTTCGGACGGCCGAACAGCGCTTGTGCCAGCAATACACGGACTTTTTCGTTACCGCTAAGCTCTACCATTTTTTTGTCATGCATATCGCGATCGATCCCGAGACCGATCAGGAGTGCTGCTGCATCCGGTTCAGCATCCCAGCCGTTCTGCTCAGCGAACTCCCCTTCAAGTTCACCTGCACGCAAACCGTCTTCTTCTGTGAAGTCTGCCTTCGCATACAAAGCATCCTTCTCTTTCATGATGGAATACAGACGAGCGTGACCCATAATTACAGTTTCGAGGACCGGGTACTCATCATATTCAAAGTGGTTTTGCTTCAAAACGGCCATACGTTCGCCCGGGGTGATGTGCACCTCTCCCGAGTTGGCTTCAATCTCACCGGACAAAATTTTCAAAAACGTTGATTTGCCGGCTCCGTTCGCACCGATCAGGCCGTAACAGTTGCCTGGCGTGAATTTGATATTCACATCTTCAAAAAGTGCACGTTTTCCGTAGCGGAGCGTGATGCCGCTTGTACTGATCATTAAGCATACCATCCTTTATTCGTTAATCTGCATACTGCATGAATAGCAACCTGCGTAAAATCATGGATTCAATATCCGATGCCTATTCTGGCACCATATTATAACACAAAAAAGCGGCAAATTCGAAAATCAGCCGCTTTTTACGGATTAAAGTTTTGGTAAATATGCTGTTCATGCATGTATGTTTATAGATTACCATATCTGGCTGGCTTTTGTTAGCCCCATTATTCTGTATCAGCAGCTTCATGCCGGATGTGAAGTGTCTCACCGTGCCCGAGCACCCGAATTCGTTCCTTGACGATCCCCAGGCGCTCACGCTCCATTTCCAGTCGATCCAATGCTTCCTTGGGCGTGTCATCCGCCAGCTTGAATGTTCCATAATGCATAGGGACCATTAACTGTGAGCCTGTTTCAACAAACCCTTGCAAAGCCTCCTCTGGCGTAACATGCTGTGAGGTCATGAACCATTCGGGGTCATACGCACCAATTGGCATCAGCGTAACGTCTATGTCGAAGCGTTCACCAATCGTTTTGAACTCCTTGAAATACCCCGTATCTCCCACAAAATAAAGAACAGGTGGGTATCCTGCTGCTTGTTCATCACCGCTGGATTTTTGCACATTTGAAGCTGACTTTTCCGCTATCTCCCTTGCCGCTGCGCTCTCTTCTGAGACATGTACGGCGTGATTCGGCTCCAGTACATAACCGCCCCAATGAGAGGTATTGGTATCAAACAATGTCCGGCGCGTCCAGTGCTGGGCAGGTACAAACGTAATCTTCACTCCACCGAGCACCATATGCTCCCACCATTTCATCTCCTGACAGCGATGGAATCCCTTACGGATCATTTTGCGTTTCAGGCCGTCTGGCACAATCAGCAGCGTCTTCGATGTTACCAGCTTGCGCAGAGAGGCCAAGTGCAAGTGATCATAGTGTGAGTGAGAGATGAGTATAACATCAAGCGGCGGAATATCCTGAATCGGAATGCCAGGGACACCAAGCCTGCGTTGAAACCCCATTTTCTCCGCCCACACCGGGTCGGTCACAATGTTCAGTCCATAATATTGGATAAAAAAGGTGGAGTGTCCGATCCACGTTATGGTTGTTTCTTCCCGGTTGGCATGCAAGTAATCCAGCTCCGGCTCATGCTTCGGGACTTTGTAGGAATAATCCTTTACTTTGCGCCGGCGCTGTTCTCTCCACTGCTTGAACTCCTTCAGCGTTTTGTCTGTACTGACATTATCGATATTGTTATAACGAATTTTGGGCATGAAGGGGCCTCCTCCCTTCCTCAGTTCTTAACATCAGATTACCCGTATCGGGAGTGGACGTACCATCCAGAATAAGCACAGAGGTTACCCAAATCAATCCGTTGGATTTTTATAGAGCGCCATATATATAAAAAGAAAAACAATCGCAGCCACTATAATCAGGGGCGGAGCATACATAATCGTAAAGGTTTCAAAAAAGCTAAGCCCTGTGATGCCCGGTATGCCTTTCACCCCTTCTTCCAAAAGCGGCTGCAAGTGCAATCCCGGATAAATTCCCGTGGGCCATGCAGCTCTCAACACCGAAAGATGCCGGGGTAGCAGAGCAGACAGCATATATAGAATATTTGAAATCGTCGTCGTGAACATGGCGAAGTCATCCTTTCTTTTTCCCGGCGTTACCACGTACATAATTGGCATCAAACAGGAACAGCTTCATAATTAACACGAGGGATGGAATGAGCACCAGTAGCCCCAGACTGAATGCTGTAATCAATGCAATGCCCATCGTTCGATTCGTAAAGCTGTCATAGATGTTGATGTACGGATACAGAATATACGGCAGATGGGAGCGACCATAACCGTACCAAGCAAAGGCAAATTGGAGCATAACCGCGATAAAACACCAGCCCAGGTATTTTTCTTTCCATACAAGCGACACCGCGATGACAAAACAGATAAAGGATGCAATAAACATCCATGACATATCAACCATACGTTCGAAATGGGCCGGGTTTTGTTTGTTAATTTGCAGAAATGCGAGAAAGCTCGCAAAAATTGTAGGCAAGCTCCACAGCAACGCATATTCCCGAAGTACGCCAAACGCTGGCTCATCCCCGGCCCGTTTCGCGTAATAGGACAGGAACATCGCGGAGATGTACAGTACACTCACCAACGCCAGCAAAACAACAGACCATGTATAGGGATTTGTCAAAAATTCACGCCAGCGAAAAAACACCTTTTCGCCTACCTGTTCGATAATTCCGCCCTCGGATATCGCCAAAATGGTAGAGAACACTGCCGGGATCAGCAATCCTGTTGCGCCGTACAGTGCCAGATAGATTTTGCTGTTTTCCCCGTGGTTGCCATAGGTGTTGTAGGCGTAATATACTCCTCGAATCGCTAGCAGCACAATCGCCAGCGAACCTGGAACTAGCAGAGCGGTGCCGTAATAGAATGCACTGTCGGGATAGAAGCCGACCAGCCCCACGACAAAGAAAATGAGAAACACATTCGTCACTTCCCACACTGGAGACAGGTAGCGCTGAATAATGTTGTGAATTTTGTTTTCATGTCCAGTCAATATGCTGTAAAAGCTGAAGAAACCCGCGCCGAAATCAATCGATGCCACGATCAGATAACCGAACAGAAACGTCCACAATATCGCGATGCCCGCAATTTCAAAGCTCAATGCACGATACCTCCTTCCAGGCCAAGCGATTCAAGCTCCTTCTCCGCTTCCTTGTTCCGGAATAACTTACTGATGACACGGATGCACGAGAAACACAATACCAGATATAGCAGGATAAACAGCACCAGCATCCAGCCGACTGAAGTGGACGTCGTTGCTGCCTCAGATACCTTCATATATCCGCGTAAAATCCACGGCTGCCTGCCAACCTCCGCAAACATCCAGCCCAGCTCAATGGCAATCATCGCCAACGGGCCAAGAAACACGATGCCAAGCAGCAACCATTTCGGATAAGGTTTGCGTCCCGGCAACCATCGACGCAGCACATAGAGTACTGGAATCAGCAAGATGATGACTCCTGTTGTAACTTTCAGGTCGAACATGTAATGGATGGACAACGGCGGCCTGAGATCGGCAGGATATTCTTCCAGTCCCTTCACTTCTGTATCCGGCCGATTACCAGCCAATATGCTCAGCGCATAAGGAATTTCGATGGCATATTTGACCTCGTTGTTCTCGTCCAGAATACCGCCATAGACCAGCGGTGCTTCCTTCATCGTTTTGAAATGCCATTCGGCTGCAGCCAGCTTCTCCGGCTGATATTTCGCCAGAAATTTACCGGAAGAGTCCCCGATCATGACGGTACTTATCGCAAACACAAGCGCAGATACCGTCGTTAGCTTGAGGGCTTTTTTGTAATATACATGATCACGCCCGCGCAGTAGACTGAACGCTGCAATACCCGCGAGTACACCTGCACTTAAGGTGTAGGACGAAGCAAGTACATGGGATACTTTGGTTGGTGTTGCCGGATTCAACATGGCAGCAATCGGATCAATATCTTTCATGATGCCGTTAATCAAGGTGAAACCTTGTGGCTGGTTCATGAACGAGTTCACGGTTGTGATGAATATCGCGGAAGCGGATGAGCCGAGAGCTACCGGAATGAGCAACAACATATGCGTGTATTTCTTTTTGAAACGATCCCAGGTGTACAGATAAATTCCCAGGAAGATGGCTTCCACGAAAAAAGCAAATGTCTCCATAAAAAGAGGCAACGCAATGGCTTGTCCGGCAACGCGCATAAACATCGGCCACAACAAGCTCAGTTGTAATCCGATGGATGTGCCTGTTACCACACCTACGGCTACCGTAATTACAAAACCTCTTGCCCACCGGCGAGCCAGCAGTGTGTAGTGAATGTCATTAGTACGCAGCCCCCGCCATTCAGCCAAAGCAATCATGAGCGGAACACCTACACCAATCGAAGCAAAGATGATATGCACAAACAGGGTCAGACCGGTTAATATTCGGCTGAGCAGTACAGGGTCCAGAGATGACATGGGTACACTCCTCTTTCGACGTAATCGTTATCAATGGTTCACATATATCGTTATGGGTTATGTACGACAGTGGATTCGTTCAGCCAGAACGGGTCCTTAATAACTCATAATGCGGATGATGCTTTTGACGACGGCATACAACACGACCACAGCTGCCACCAGGCAGACAATAATGAGTGTTTTTTCTTGTTTGCGAAACATATACGTGTTGTCCTCCTTTTGCACCGGATGCAAATTATGGCTCTATATACAGTGTGCAAAATTTCCTGTTTTTTTATCCCGGAAGACGAAAAACAAAATATAAAGATGAAAAAAACAAAAAAGCCTTTATCTCTCCGCACTCTCGCGTTCTAAGAGATAAAGGCCAATGGATGTGTAATCAGCTTGTTATCAAACTATGGGTTATTTACTGGTTCGTTAAAATGCAGCGACTGCAACCGCATGTTTACTCGATCCATTTCGGATGAAGTTAAGGGTGCATGAGGCGTCAATTTATAGTTTCTTCCCGTTACATAGCTGATATCATCTGCCGCACCATTTTGTGTATAAGGCAGTACGGGGACCGGAGTACGGGAATAATCGGTAAAATCAATGATATTCCAATGTGTCTCCTGATCCTCTTTGGACAGGATGATTCTTTCGGTTTTTGTCTCCATCCAAAGGTAACGAAGGTTTGCCGGAGATTCGTTACCCCCAAGCGAAGTAGTGTAACCTGTTCCGCGAAACATTAAAGTAAATTGAATTTGATCATTGGTGCCTCCCGAACGTTGTTTGAAGATTTCGGATAATTGATGCACGCCCACAACTTGTGTAACTGTTTGTCGCGGAAATTGATTCATGTACATCGACAAATTTTCTTTGAGATTCGGCGTTCGCATGACCCAATTGGCACCTATAACAAGTGATAAGTAATTTAGTGTATTCTGTTCACGATACGGATTACTCATATAATTGGAAGTCGTGCGTAATTGAGGGAGAGCACTCAATTCAACAACATAAGGGTCGGCAGGATGAATCGTCCAACGTGATGAACCTGTAGTGTACCGTGATCCAATCGGATCTATCGTTATAGCATTCATAAAGATAAGACCACTGTTTTCCGCCATAGATTGGGCAGGTACCATTGGATTATTAATATTCGACCAATATGGCATTAAGGGTGATCCTTCCGCTGAAAGTTGATCAACGTTATATTGTGTAGCTGCCCACCCCATAAAAGAGTCGATCTGGAAATTTTGTTTCAACCATAACGCTTGTTCCGGATTAACGGCAAGGGTGGATAATGATTTCGGCCTGTACGCTTCCGGAATACTACTCCACACAGAAGGCTCCCCGTTGGTGTTACCCACATGTAAGTCAGTAAACGCGTTATAGCGATACATGTACATCCAAGAATTCATTTCTGCTGCCCACTGGGATAAGGAGTAGTTGTTATTCGGATAACCCGAAACTATACCCACTTCATCTCCATACGTATCCACGTATTGTAAAAGTCGTTGTAATTGTGGACGTTGACTCTCCCCAAAAACAAAGCGGTTATCCATCGCCCATGTTACTTTTAACGAAGGATCAATAGAAGAGAACATGTTTCTGATCTCATCCATCTCGGCAATTGTAGTTGCTTGAGCTCCCGTATCCTCAAGCAAAATAGAAATCCCCATATATTGCTGTCCCGTTCCAGCAGGGTCAACAATGAGTTGAAAAGTTTGACTGAAATCAGTTCCATTTTGAACTGAAGTTATTCGAACCAAGCCTTGTATTTCAGACCCTGATAACGGAATATTATAAAAATTATCTATGTTCCCATCTTTACCTAAGATGTTAAAGTCGTCCGAAAAGACGATTTCCAAATCTCCAGGCAAAAGATGTTCAGGGATATGTTGCCCACTTGCATCTAGAAGAGAGTACTCCATTTTCCAATTGGACCCTAAAGCTTCTTGGGCTGACGGTATAGTATAGGTCGCAACCGTTACAGACACTGGAACAAGTACCGTATCCGGTGTTACCGGGCCTGACGGATCTACAATCAATTGAAAAGTTTGACTGAAATCAATTCCCTTTTGAACTGAAGTTATTCGAACCAAGCCTTGTATTTCAGATCCAGATAACGGAATGTTATTAACATTGGCTATATCCCCATCCGTGCTTAAAATACTAAAGTCATCCGAAAAAGAGATCTCTAGATCTGCAGGTAAACGGTTTTCAGGAATTTTTTGATTATCTCCATCATGAAGAGAGTACTCTACTCTCCAATTAGACCCTAAGGCTTCTTGGGCTGACGGTATAGTATAGGTTGCAACCGTTACAGACACTGGAACAAGCACAGGATCCGGCGTTACCGGATCCGGTGGATCTGGCGGCTGCGGCGTTACCGGGTCTGGTGGATCCGACGGTTGCGGCGTTACCGGGTCTGGTGGATCCGGCGGCTGCGGCGTTACCAGGTCCGGTGGATCTGGTGGCTGCGATGTTACTGGATTCGGCGGCTGTTTCAGTGATTCCAGCAAATTCAACGCATTCACTCTATAATTTTCAATATTTTGATAGACCCGATGAGTTATTACAGCAGCACCTTGACGGTCTAAAAAGGCTTGCGGCTTAAAGTTCCGATCCCGATCTCCGTGAATCAAACCCAGTTTCTGAGCAAGCCAGATTGAATGTTGAGCATCATCTGAAATTAAATCTACATCGTTAAAATCAGGCTTATCCTTTATTCTATCCAGCTTGTCTTCCACACCTAACACGCGGACATACCACATGATAGCTTCTTCCCGGGTTATCCTGTTCTTGGCACCAAACCAATGTTTATTCGGCAGAACATTAGGAATTTTAGCATCCATAACAGCTGAAACCCACGGCTCAGCCCAAGACGACACTCTAACGGGTACAGCTTGATTGTTCTTTGTTGTAAAAAGTCCTAATGTCCGGCCCACCACTGTTCCGAACTCTTCACGATTAATCAGTCGGTCGGGTCGAAAAGTACCATCCCTGTATCCTTTGATGATTTTTTCACGAGCCAACTGATTAATTTCATAATTGGCATAAGAATAACGAATATCCGTAAAAACATCACCTGTAGCACTTTGAGCCGCCACATAAGAAGGTTCATCTATTGTAAACAACAGAATGAACAGGCAGTACAGAATTTTACGAGCAAATCCCTGTTTACCACTCATCATGATAGATGCCTATGTAGAAATGTTGAGTAAAAATATACCTCACCTTCCTTACGAAATGATAGCCTCTGCCGGGCTATTATTTGTTCTCAGATCATGTCCGGCCGGCAAAAAAATTTACCACAAGCATACCGTTGAATAGGCACCCCCCCCTTAATATCATCGAACTAAGAAACAACTTAGATTAGTTCAACAAGCTTGGGCAAACGAATCGTGAAGGTGCTCCCTTTATTAGAGACGGAATGAAACGTTAAAGTTCCTCCATGATCCTCAACAATTTTTCTGGAAATGTACAGCCCAAGACCTGTTCCTCCAATTTGTCGTTGTTCCGAATTATCGACCCTGTAAAACTTTTTAAATAGATTGCTATGCACATTCTCAGCAATTCCAATCCCATAATCTCTTACATCCACACCCAGATTCTCGTCCTCTTCCCATACGGTAATATCGATACGATCTGCATCTGGTGAGTACTTCACAGCATTTCCGACGATGTTATGAAACACCTGGATTATACGATTACGATCCGCGTAGGCAAAAAAGTCACCGTTTAAGGCATGTACATAAATACGCTGCTTCGCCTTAAGATTCCACTGTTCTGCGACACCTTCAACAATTTCAAGTAGTGGAACATATGTCATATGATAAGTCATCCGCTCGTCTTCCAGACGCTGAATATCCAGAAAATCATCCAACAGCCCTGTCAATCGCGTCCCTTCTGCAGATATCGTTTGCATAAATTGATTACGCTTCTCCAAAGGAATGTCATATAACAACATCAACTCGACATGACCCATAATGGCAGCAATGGGTGTTCTTAATTCATGAGAAACAACGCTGATTAGCTCATTTTTCATCCGGTTCAGTCTTTCTTCTTCCGTTCGGTCTCTAAAAACGAGTAAAAATCCGTGATTTATAGATTTATGCGGACTTTCGATATGTTTAATGTATAGCGAAAACACACTTCCCTCCGTGCCATCTTTTCCATATGTGAACTCGGTTTCAATAAATGAGAGCTCTCTGGATAGGAAGGAATTCACTTTTTCGGTTAAGTTCAAACCCTTTGAAGATTGATCAATGGCACTCGCAAACTCTAGAATCGATCTGCCTTGATAATGACCTAATCCAAACATGGCCTCAATCTGGCAATTAACAATAGTGATCATCCCTGATGGATCACACATGATCAGGCCTTCTCTTACAGATTCAATAAAGTGCTCACTAATGTCACGTTGTTCTTCAATAGCGCTTTTCCCTTTAACCAATTCGCCATTCAAATTCACCAAAGCAAGAGCATGTCTCACTTTCTCTTCCTCTGCAATGGTCTTTTCAGTCATATCCCTAATAAATAGATTGTAAATCGATTCTTTATTGCCTACTTGAATCTCAACAATTTTATATTCAATTGGAAAATTGGATCCGTCTCGATGCAGCCCCGAAATTTCATCAGTAAGCACAACGAATCGTTGTCGTCTAACGTAATCGTAACCCTCCAACAACTTCTTTATCTCTTCACAGCTGGCTCCCTTGAATAGCGTTGGTGCTTGGACTAAACCAATTACTTCCTCTCGCTTCCATCCAAATAATTGTTCCGCAGCCGGATTAAATTCAATAATAATACCACTTGATTCAACAGATATAATGGGATCGATAGAAGAATCAATAATTGCCTTCTTGATTTCTTCACTATTTTGTAACTCAGCTGTCCTCTGATTCACACGATCCTCAAGCGTCATTTTATCCTGATGAATTTGATCGAATTGTTCGACGAGTACGTCAGCCATCTTCCTCAGATTATTAATTAAGATCTGTACCTCCGTAACATGACTTGTAGGCCATTTCATTTTCCGATCACGGAATAAGATCCGAGGTAACGAACCTGTTAACCTAGTGAGGTCTTTCATTGGGCTTACTACTTTTTTACTTAATGGAGCAGCGACAGCAAGAGATGTAATTATGATGAGATAAAGAGATTGAAGAGCTACTAGATAAACTTTTTGAATATTTTTATAGTAATAGGAGGAATCCATTTCAATAGCCATACGATAGGAAGACCCTTTAAGTATTCCAATCTCATAGATATAGGAATTATTTTTCCAATTCTTCAAAGTGTCTCGTTCGAACTTGTCAAATTTCTTTTGGTACAATTTTGTGCCATCAATATCGACCTCGTGGTACGCATTTAGATCTATTTTTTTCCCTGGAATAAACTCATGTGCTCCGGACAAAACGATCGTATCGTTCTCATCAATGACAATCGTATTCACTTTGTAATATTCATGCAGAAGCCTCATCACACTCGAGAGGTTGTCTTGGTTCAGGGTCCCTCGCTCAATATCCTGCATGACTCCATAAGCAGCACGATTGAGATTAGCAAGTATAGAAGATTTGATCTGGTTCATTTGTCTGCGGCTATCTGCAGTTATTAATAATAAGGAAACTACAACAACAAAAGCAACGACATACTTGGACGCAATTCTGGATAATGGGATTGTAGATTGTCCCAATCCCTTTACTGGATATTTGGTAATCCAGTAATCAATTATAATTCCGGCTATCAGTGCATTGATCATGCCATTTACACTAAAACTGAGAAAGATATATTGGATATTAACAATGTCTTTATCAAACATCCAATAGCCCATGGCAAAAGCCGGCACAATCATAATCAACCAGAAATAAGTGTCCGCCTTGAGAATACTCATATTTTTTTTCTTATGTTGAAGATATCCTACCCAAGCAATTTCAAAAATAACAATAGTCATATCGCGATTTTGGATCCAATCGCCGGTGTACAAAATGTAGACCAAATTTATGATTACAATGGAGCTAATCCCATATAGACCGCCAAACAAACGAATTGCAATAAATGAGACCAAAGATCCCATGAACAGATCGACACCATAAAAAAGGTTAACTGGAAATATACTTCCTAGAATCCCTAGGAACGTTAGGACTAGCGTCCCTAACCAGGGAATTTTCAGTTTATTCGTAATATACAACTCAAGTGATTTAATTCTGACCATCGCTTCAATGGGTTGATGGGGCTAAATCCCAATCATGTGTATATCTTATTGTATCCATCTCACCAATCTCCTTCCCCACCTGTACTTCAATAAGTTCCAAATCTGTCGCCACTGCCCTTATTGCATGCTTCATTCCGACTTCTACAATAATGGTATCTCCAGCTTTAATTGACGATACTTCACCATTTAGACAAATCTCTCCCGATCCGGAAACAATTGTCCATACTTCTTTGCGCAAATGATGCTCCTGGTAACTGATGCTCCTGCCAGCGGAGATAATGACACGTTTTGTCAAAGTTTCAATTCCTTCTGGTTCTATTTTATGCATCAGCACAGTCTGCTTTCCCCATAATCTCTCGTCGTATCTAGGTGGAATTTCAACCTGCTGAACCATATGTTTGATGCCTGTAGCCTCATTCCGATCAGTTACTAGAATTCCATCGGGCCCAGAAACAACAATGATATTAGGCACTTTCCACACACTTACTGGCAGATCAAGCTCATTGATTATATGGGAATCTATCGAGTTCTTACATAAATGGCCTTTCCCAATTACATTAGAGGCCATCTCTTCCGTCAGTGTGTCCCAGGTACCCAAATCTTTCCACGTCCCGTTATATGTAATAACGGCTCTTTTATTGGCTTTTTCTACAACCTCAATATCAAAACTTGATTTTGGCATTTTTCCGTACAATTCTCGTAATTGTTGATAGTGGTAAGGCAGGCCTTTTTTTCGAAGAATCTCAATCATATACCCTAAATGAAAAGCAAATACGCCGCAGTTCCAGAGGGCACCCTTCTCTATTAACTGCGCTGCTTTCATTAAATCTGGTTTTTCAGTAAAATACTCTACCTCGTGGTATGGAGTATCACTCGCGAAGCTGTTCCCAGGGACAATGTATCCATATTTTTCAGATGGCTGGTTCGGTTTCACGCCAATTAACGCAATATCAGCTCCCGTTTCTTCCAAAACCATTGCAAGACGTGGAATGTGTTCTATAAAAGAATGATCTGCGTAACCATCAACTGGCATGACAGTAATCACCTCATTTTTATCTACACCTTGTGAATAAAGATGTGCAGCGGCTAGCGCGATTGCAGGAAAGGTATCTCTTCGTTCAGGTTCTTCAACAATTGCGACATCTGTAGCGATTTGGCTAAGTATCAATTCTTTCTGATTGCCACTAGACGAGAAAATAGCATTATGAGCGAGCCCAGTTTCTTCAAGTTGGCGCCATACTCTCTGCAGCATGCTTTCCATTAAATCGCCATTCTGAAGCACAGGCAAAAATTGCTTGGGTCGATTATTATTCGATAAAGGCCATAAACGTTTACCTGCACCACCCGATAATAATATAAGACGCATAAGACTGCCCTTCCTTCACATTGTATTATACGACGATTTTGGACATTGTTCTTCAATCTATATTCTGGAATAAAATCATTAAACTTCTTCCATCTTTTTCATCTCAAAACAATATATTTTCTTCGTATTTTTTTAACAAATGCACAGTTGAGCCGACTTTCTGATTAAAATTAATATGTTATTGATTCAAGAATAACTTTTTTCATAAAAAATAAAAGCCTGACCCCAGAAATCCACGATACATTCAAACCGCTGGGGCACAGGCTACAAATATATTTTATAACTCTTTTTCTTCCTCCACTTCCAAGGCAGAATACATAACACTCCGGCCATGATACCTAACAGTAATAGAACAATGCCTATCCAATACATTTTTTCTAAAATAACTACAATTTCCCCATCTCCGGAACCAGTCGTTATGAATCCGGAGGTGACTCCGTTAACAGCTAGCCGCGCACGGTTCTTGTCCGTATCCAGTGTAAATTCCCACAATGGATTAGGTGACTCAATCTCATTAATTAACAAGCGTTCCTTTTGAGGATTGAACAGTGAAAGCTTGCGGCTCATCGCCCCCGTCCGCTGATAGGTTAATTTGGCGTCCGTTGAGCTGGCTTTAAAAAAAGGCGATGTATCATCATGCTCGGCAAGCATAACTTGGTCTAATAACACTAACTCTTGGTAAGGAATCACATTGAGATCTTTCATGCTGAGCAATCCGTTCTCAGTTCCATTCCCTCTGGCTAAAATCTGGATTCGCATAGTAGCCGCCTGCTGTGGGGCAGTGATAAGTTGTTTATATTGATTCCATTTGAACTTCTCTTTTTCCTCGACTTCATCAATATAGGTGGTCTGAATAAGGTTATTGGAACGATCCATAAAGGCTACTTTGATATGCCGATCGTGAATATACTCGGACTTAGCAAGAAAGGAGATGAAATACTCATCTTGCCCGGTCACTGGAGTTGAACTTGAGGTATAGGTATACCACTCGCAGGAATACGTTTTACCATACTTAATATCCAAACCTTCCTTAGAGACCACTGATGTTGTTTCCCCCAAGCTCAGACCACTAAAAGCGCAGGCTGAAGATGGATTTTTCTCAGAAGTTTGCTGTTCCTCTGTCACCTGGTCCAAGCTGTATTCATCTCCACGCATTTGGTGAAAATCGTCCAATGCAACCATTGAAGCAACCTGGCTATGCAATCTAACGCTCAGCTTGTATTCTCCGGGCTCGAGAAAAATTGCATTTACTTCTGCTCGTCCATAACCCTCCAGAATGTTGTGAGATGATACAAGTCTTTTGGTAAATCCTTCGCGATATGGATCAGTAATAATAACTTGGTGTTCAGAATTTATTTTCCCTTCAACCCGTATGTCCTGAGAAGTCAAGTTTTGCTGAACTACTCGACCTGTTGTTAAATGCTCTAACCGTATTGTTATTTCTCCGCCAGTTGACTTCGGGATATCCGCCAGCATTGAAAGGTCATACCGTCCTGACTTTACTATTTCAATTTTTTTACTTAGCTCGCCTTCCAGATATCTGAGCCCTCTTCCCATACTTAATTCGGGATACGTTCTTGTAGATTGTAACTCTGGCTTCCCCTCAAAATCATTCTCAGCCTCCAGAACAAAAAACATCTTCGCTCGTTTAATGGCCTGTTTAATGGGAAACATAGACGTGTCCATAAGATTCTCCGGAACAATGGCGAATGTGTTAATGGCATTGAAACCATCTTTGTTTCTGACTGTTACGCTTGATGCGCCACTTGGAAAGACATAGGGGCCCAAATCAACCCATTCAAATTGATTAATTAACTGACTTCGCGTTTGTACTGTTGTTGTTGTTTTATCAGGCATTTCAATTTCAATCTCGCCACCGGCCTGATTTTTAAGTACTCTGATATAGACATGGGCTAGTGTATCCTTATCCATCTTCTTTACCATGGTAAAGGTATTCGGTTTTTTGTAGTCTTCTAGGTCTTGAAGCAGAATATCATGTATCCACCAGTATGTTTTTTGTTCGGGACGTTGCTGACTTAACAATTCTATACGCATATGAGCGCTACCCGGAGGAGAAACATACTCACCAAAAAAGTTAACGTTATCAAAATTGTACTCTTCGGTAGGCGCAACTACATAGCTAATGCCCAACTCCTGCATTCTTTCATCATAGAAACGCACTTTGACATGCATTTTATTGGTGCCCCTCCCGGAGGCAACGATGGAAAATCGATAAGGGTTATTTTCCTTGGCATCCAGCAATCCTGATTTTGCAACTTGCCATATATTATCCGGGTCACCCTTGATAATCTCACCTTGAAGTAAAGGTATATCATTGGAATCGGCAGCAGGATGAGCTTGCACATCAAACATGCCCGGGTTATCCGCCTCAAAAAACTTCTCCGTTTTTAGTAACGAATCAAAATCTGCCACAACCTTACCTTTGATCTGATTCATCTGGTAAGGCAAAACGTCCAGTTTGTTACTAGCAAATGTAACTGCCACTCCCGTCCCCATCTCCATATCATAAGGAAAGTTCCGAAGTCCTTGTGATGAAAGGAACCACATCCAATCCGCGTTCGACACATAGGATTTAGACCACTTCAGAAAAGCATTTCCATCCTCAATCACATCAAAAGGATGAAGATAAAGAGCTTCTGGGAGCTGGCTCAGCCATAAATCCTTCATACTCGAAGATTCTATATAATCTCCCTTATTTGCTGTTTGGACCGTTTTCACGGAGGGATCTAGAGCACTATATAGCACACCAAATCGGTTAAAGTCGAAACCTGGCTGATGACTGTAACTCTCGGCACGACTATACCCGAAAGGCGTAATAATCTTGTTTGATAAAAGAGACATATACGGAAGCGGGTCAGCCAAATGGTACATGGAAAAAATAGAGTTTTTATAAGTACGCCTGAGCCCTTCCTGAATGTTTAAGATTTGCTCGTTAAATTGTTGTCGTTCCTTCTGACCAGAGTATTCGTTATGATACACCAGTTGACTGATACCAAAAGGTACATATAATTTTCCTAATTTAGAGCTTAGCCCCTGATCCAACAGGTACTGTAGGAAATTCATGTAATAGCCTATACTTGGTGCATTCCCTTCATGATGAAATAATGTATTCTGAGAAGATGAATACACTGGAATATCACCTGTAGCTTTCTCCATCGCAGTGTTTCCCACATTCCATACAGGTGTTGCTACCCCATTGTAGTTCTGGATCATCTGATCTGCCACCGGAATGTACAGAGCCTTGCTTGCATAATTATTGACTTTGGATAATTCATTGTTAATTTCATGATATTCTTTGGGGATCTGTACAGGTTTATAATATCCCTCAATAAATTCATGGCGTATTGGAAAAATGTATATCCACAAACATGCAGTTACCGCTATAACTACAGCAAACTTTAGCGAGCGACCGCTCTTCTTTGCTCTTATCCATTCTTGAATTTGTATTACACCAAATGAGAGCAAGATTGCAAAATTCAAGGCAAGGAGTCCTACAATTTTATTTGGATCTCGAAACATAGTACCGATAATAGGAGTCTTCGTAACAACCGTGACAAAAATGTTGGCTAGCCAAGGAATAGTCGTTCCTGTAGACGCCAGTATTAAAATTAGCGCAATACTTCCAAATAAAAGAATTAATGTCCTTCCTTTGGAACGCACAATCATACCAACCGACATGGTCGTTAGGATCAGGCCACCAAATATGTAAAAGCTGAGGGGCAAATGACTTAGAGGAAACATCGGCCACCAGTAGCTAACCATCAAAAGCACATTTAACACCGTGCTATTGCGGCTAAACAGAGACAGTGTATCCACTACATTAATGTTATGTTGAGATGCCTGTGCCCCCATCAAGATACTACCACCATATAGAGACAACCAATAAAAGCTAAGCATACCGAAAAACAAGCTAAATATGAGACCTTTCAAAAACCAGCTCCGATATATCCCTAACAGAAATCCCCAACCTTTTCTCCGATATTGCCATGTCACTTTAATTAGTAATAAAAAGGCAAACATCGCTAGGTACATGGCTCCAAAAAAGAAATAATGAATAGCAGCTGCACTCACCGTGAATACCAGAGCTAACAAAAACAGATCAATGACATTTTTTCGATAAACCTTGGAAATCTGATAGTTGGGGATACGTTGAGTTTGAAATTTGGGATCAAAGGCGTTAAAGAAAAACATTAAAACGAATGGAAACAGACTGTACCCACATAGTAGATAAATATGTTGTATCCGAAAAATCACCCATGGATTAATGGCGTAAAATAACGAACCTGTTGTCAGCGCCATAATCCGCTGGAAAGTAAAGTTCTTAGAATAATACACACTAACCAATCTCTTGGTAAACAAATACATGGACAGCCCAGATATAAGCAGCAGCGAAGTAAGAAATGATTTAATCAACACTGCTCCGCTATGATCGAACCAAGTGGAAATGATATAGAAGGGAAAAATATAAATTAATCTTGGTGCATTAAACAGAGTGGATGTGGACCATCGTTCATTCCACACACCGATGATCTCTTCTAGATAACGTTCCGAACTCCAGCCGAATGCAAGATCACTGAATACAATATGTCCGTCAGTATAGATAGGAGCCAAAAAAATGCCAATGATGATAACCATAAATAGAATGGCTACAGCATCATATCTATAGGCATAAATCCGTTGTTTCATATTTTTTCCTCCACGCAACGAAGCGATTGTTGTCCAGTCAATGTGTTTCAACTCCAATTATCGAGGGACTCGAACAGTTACTTTTAATCCGACGTCTGTATTTCGAAGCTTTAGTTTGCCGTGAATGCTTTTAAGATATTGATCCATCCGAAACAAGCTTAAACCATACTCCTGTCTGCTTTGAGAATAGTTTTCCTGAAAATATTGATACCGCTTTTTATCATCGAGGCCGCCTCCCTCATCTTCCATTTCAATGCTAATTCCCTGCGGTTCAAGACGAGTGTGAATTTGAATTTTCATGTTGGATAATTGCTCACCCGAACGACTTTTTTTCCTGCTACTTCCGACTGACCTTTGAGACTTGTTTTGTTTTCTCATCGCCTCTACTGCGTTTTCAAGCAGTCCGACTATAATCTTTCGGAACATACTTGGATGTAAAAGCACCCCGGGTATATGTTCAGCCACAAAATATACTTCTATATCGGATAAATCCATATGAACTCTGGCCCAAGCCATCGTTTCCTGAATAAGCTGATTGATATCGACCAGTTCATTGTTCATACCTGTCTGCAGATGGGAAGTTACTTTTTTGCTCATCATTCTTAATTGATGCTGGATCTCATCGATCTCCATATTCTGATTTAATCGATTCTGTATGAAGGTTTCGTTGAGATCATCAAAAAAGACCTTTTTTTCTGTTCGCTCTGAATTTGTAAGGAGACCTTCCTCCTGAGCCCATTCATTGGCTATATCTCGGTAAAACCCTAACAATTTCAAGTCTTCTCCGTCTGTTAGCACCTTCAATCGGTCACTCATGCTTTCAATACCCTCATTGATTTCTTGTAAGAACGGCACATGCAGCTCACCCTGTCTCTTTAACAAACTCGCCTGATGATGAACATCTCTGGAGCGCTGGTGATGTGTCTCACGCACAATAACCATTTTGCGATACCATATAGCTAGCATGGGAAAGACAAACATAACGGGAACAATGGAGAGCATACTCCACATCTTGAACCGATTGGGCTCTCTGAATATGTCGGATTCATCCAGCCATGCTGTTACATATAACGCTCCACCTTTGGTATCACTAAACCCGTAAGCCGTCATTCTTCCGTCGGAGAGTTCGGTTCCCGTATCGCCATCAAGCATCTTTTTGGTGATTTCATTAATAACTGGATGACCTACCTCACCTTGTGAATCGGAGGCTACGACTTTATATTCGAAGTTGTATAGAGATACATGATAAGGCAAGTCTGATCCTATGGTTTCAGACAGTTGCGCTGGTCCAATCTGAAGCAATGCATATGTATCCTTTGTTCTTGAGATGGGACTGATAAAATACTGTTTAGGTACATAGTCATCTACATAAAAATCAGACCATGTATAAGTTCGATCATTAGCGGTACTTAACAGGTTGGCGGGAACGGCTACATCATTTTGGTTTGAAGCGATCATTTTGCCTTCTTTGTTCAATATTGTCCAAGTGTCAGGCAAAAGTGTAGCAATTTCCGGATCGGCTCTAAGTACTCCATCTGACGTTTCTGTTATTCCAGCTTTGGCAAGATAGGTTAAAGATTGTTGCCACATCTTATATTGGGAATCCAGTCGGTGACTGATAATCGAGACGGCCTGCTCCAATTCTTTTTTATGGCTTTGAATGGATTGTTCACGATATTTATAATTCATATATTGAACTGTACCGATGTAGAGAGTAGTTAAGGCGAATACGATAAGTACAACAGGAAGGACTGATTTAAGTAGGTTAATGAGTTTGTTAACCAAACGAAGCTCCCTCCTTTCCCAAATCAATTTAGTCGATTATTTGTTTTACAGCACACTCCAGTTCAAACTCTATTAAAGGCAATCTCAGGCACAATAAACGAATAACTTTCCGTTCAAGAAGCTCATATACCGAGAAAGCCTCTTCTTGAGCTGCATGAAGAAGTAGGATACGACTTTGCTGGTCAAAATACAGCCTATCCAGTTCACCAACATCAAACACTCTACTATCAATGATGTATAAGTCCCATTTTCCATCTATGTGATCAAGCTGATCTGTAATCTTAATCGATACTTTTCCCCACTTTTTTTCTGGCACACCATAAAACAGTCTCATGCCCCTTGCTTTAAGGTACCTTTCTGATGAATTCATACGCTCGAAATTCAACTTTAATCTTTCGGCCAACTTCTTGTCTTTCAAAAAAGCAATAATGTTGGTATCATTCATATACAGGAAATCATTCCCTCTTTTTAGATTGGAGCTGCCATTAACAATGACAACCAGAACTATTTTATGTGTAGATGACAACAAAATGGTATTAACAATTCTTAAGCGTTGGCTGGAAACAGAGAAGGTAAATATCATTACTGCACTTAATCCGAAAGAAGCTTTTGAGATTTTAGAAAATCACGAAATTGACGTGGTCATCTCCGATATTCTAATGCCGGATATGGATGGAATCGCATTTTTACGCTCACTAAAACGCGTATATCCCTCGGTTGTACGTGTTATTTTATCTGGACATTTACACATGTCCTCCATGTTGACAGCAATTAATGAGGTTGGAATCTTTGCCTTTATAACCAAACCTCTGGAATACACAGACCAATTCACCGCGGTCATTCAGAATGCACTAAATCAGTCTCATCGCAATCGCCAAAAGCAAATATTCGAGAAAAATTCGGCTGCCTTGTTACAGCAATTCCTAATTACGATTCTTAAGCATAATGATGGAAACTATCTTTTACTGGACGAGAACGGTCAAATTGTGGCAGTAGATCCCGTTTTGTCGGAAGCCTACCCCATTGGCATTGTACTTCAAGACGACGCATGGGAGGGCTTGTATTTAGCCAATCATCATCTTCACATTCCACCTAGCAACAGAGATGTTACAGAGCATGAACGTTACACGCTTGTTCGTTTGAATACGTTTGGTACTTCATTTTATTTTCTCCGTCTGCACGAAGCGGTTTGAACGGGCAATTCTTCCTTTAACGATCCCGTAGATTCCAAGAAAACTAAGACAACCATACATAAATATCATTCCAGTAAATAACAAGGGATGTCTCATATACCGCTTTATATTATCCTTCCGATATAGAACAGGACGGAAAAAGTACCAGCGTTCGAGAGCTTTCCGGAATCCTCCACTTTCGGAGGATAAAGTTCGATCCATAGCGGTGAAATAATAGGCTTTCTTAGCTAAAAGCTCTCTTAGCAATACTTTCTTTTCATCATGATACAGTCGGGTATGAACAGCCCGCTTCACCTTCCCTCCTTTTTCCAAATAACGTAGTGTGGGCTGGATTTCTTCAAATGATATCTGCCCCGCATTGAACCCACCTGTGGATATATACTCCGACATTTTCCAAAATCTCGCGGCTTCAATTGAACGTTTGCCTACATCTTCTCCAGCATTATTAATGATATTTCGTTCAAAAACTTTAACTTTTGAAAAGAAGTTTCGATAGGTGGTGAAGGCTTCCTCCGGGATGATGTATGCGCCAACCTCCGTATTCATCACGGCATCCATCAAATGATCAATCATACCTTCTTCAAGGATCATATCGGAATCAATGATTAGTATATAATCCGCAGCTTCCTGCTTCGCCTCTTGTACGGCGGCTACTCTTGCAATTCCACGTTCTCCATGACTTAATTGTAAAACTCTTACACGTTTATCCGCTTGCCGGGCTAACCTATGAATTCGCAAAGTCGTATCATCTGTGGACCCGTCATCAGCTATAATAACATCGACATTTGCGTAGGATTGTTTTAGACAACTCTCCAGACACTTCTCTATGCACTCGGAATTGTTATATGTTGAAAATACGATGGACACTTTGGGTTTCATATAAATCGCCTCTCTTTAACTTCATATGTAATTTCCCACTTGGATTCAGGATGAATGGCTTATCCGTCCCAACCACTCTCCAAATGCCTGACCTGTATGATCAAAATGAAATTGCTTTGCGTATTCATAGGCACAAGCACGAATTCTCTCATACTCCCCCGGGCGGTCAATCACATCAATCATTTGTTTGCATAGTGCATCTACATCCCCATGAGCAACCATGTATCCACTACGTCCGTAATCCACGGCATCTACCAAACCTGGTGAGTTACTCACTAGACTAGGGGTTCCTACAGCAGCTGCTTCGGTAATGGTCAATCCCCATCCTTCTCTTTGTGATGGGAAAACAAGTATATGTGCTCGGCTCATTAACTCCAGTTTACGTTCTTCCGTGACAAATCCATGAAAAATAACGTCAGCCTTCATTTTAGACATACTTAAATCGTCCTCTTCGGTCCCCTTATTTGAACTCAACCCGTAACGTTCCATAATTGGTTGGAGTTCCTGATTAAGGTATTGTTCATTTGTCTTACCAGCAATCCATAAGGTTGCAGTAGGATATTTTTGTTTCAATTTGCCAAAGGCTTCAACAACATAATCAATCCCTTTATACTTCACAAAACGTCCAATGTACAAAAAAGTCGGATTTGCCTGCTTGGGAAGCCAATTCTCATGTGGCCAATGCTCGAATTCAATGCCTTCAGGAATAATTTGTACATGGTCTGGATGAAATCCATGATGAATTAGAGCATTTCGAGTAGAGGCTGAGACTGTAATCGTACGATCGTGTTTTGCCAAGCGGAGTAAGGTTGGTTCCATTAAATAACCCGGCAATCCCTTGATAAAGCCCATATTCTGAAACCATATTTCTCGGGTTGTTTGGTGAATGAAAAACAATCTTTTGGCACGCGGTACCCAGAACCGTGTGAAAAACTGATGAGTGTTACATTGATTAACAACATATTTTATTTTTTTTCGGTGTTTCCGATAAAAACTAGCTGCATGCAGGATGACAGTCCAAATGTTCCCTGCTCTTAAATAAAGTACATCGTCAATCATCTCAACTCGCTCAGAACCCGGATACATTGGAGAAAAGTGGACATATTGAAATTGCTTTAAGGTTGAACGCTTTAGCATTTCATGGGTAAACACCTCCGCTCCACCTCTGCGAGGAGCAAGGATATCACGCCAGGATAGCAGTAATACGACCTGATTAGATAATTGTATTTTTGATTTCACGTTCGTCTCCCCCTTGAATCCAAATGTATCGGCTTGGTCACCTTAATTTTCCTTTTATAAAATAACCAATCTACCAGCAGCCCTAAGACCAACAAGCTGTAAACCATTATTTCATTAAGCACGATTTGCATTAAATTACGGTGATTAAATATAAATACAGTGACTATGCATCCGGCCCCAGCGATGAGCCAAACCATGAGACGGGAGTTTCCAGAGAGCATATGAAGATAAGCCAAGAACACGAGCACCGAGAAGATAGCATATACCGTTCCAATGGGCACCAAGATGGATGAAGCACCCCAATAATCCGGGCCAAACAGCATAGGAATCGTTTGTGGTAACCACAACGAGTTGAAAAGGATATATCCCATCAGTCCAAAAAAAATACAAATTGTATATCCCGTTATCATAATTGTTAACTTCTTGTTTTTTCCCCTCTCTTCTTGATCGGTATGAGAAAGAATAATATTGATTCGTGGAACAAGGGCTGTAATGATACTAAACCCAGCAAAATAGACAAGTTGTCCATACTTTAATGCAACTGCATACTCTCCTGATTGCTCAGGTAAATAATGATGCACAACCAGCATGTCCACGGATAAAAAAAATAAGATGCAGCAGTTCAGAACAAATGAATGCCCCAGATCTTTGGCGATCTGGTTCCAAGGCAGGTTGGAAGCAGAATCTTTACGGGGATTTAATCCAGCACCGGCCTTGCTTGTCCAATAACCATGTATAGCCGAGATAAGCATACCCATCATGACGGTGAACATCAGGCGTTCTACATTAAGACCTTCTTTTGTACATAAGACAAAGAAAAAAACGAAAAATAACTTCCCTCCAACTTCTGCATAAAAGTTAACATTCAATTTAAGTAAGTAACCCTTCCCTTGCATAACACCTCTATGGTAACTGGTTATTATATGAAGTCCTACGATTATAACTAACCAAAGATAGGCCAATACACTTGACTCCAAAACCTTAGTTGCTAAAGAGAGAAATAACAGGAGCAAAATGCTAATTGCTATTGCGATAAGTGATATGATCCTCGGTGCAGGAATAACAGCTTCATCGGCTCTCTGCAATGACAACTTTGCAATTACAAGCTGAACAGATAAACCTACCACGGACAGTAATGCAAATAAGGCCAGTAAGGCATTCACCTGTCCATATTGCTCGGAAGATAAGTAACGCCCAGCCAAAATATGAAATAAAAAATTAAAGGCATTTAATAACACATTAAAAAAAGGAAAAACTACTACACGCCAACGATACCTCGCTTTAGTATCATTCATCTAATTCGCCGATCTAAACGCCATATGTCTGCGATGGACCTAAGGAAACGTATGGAGTCCTTCCAGACATGAATATGTGATCCTTCCCGGTCAATACATGCAACTGGTAGTTGAAGTACTCTTAATTTAAGCCTTTTTGCGATAAACATCATTTCAAGGTCTACAGCTAATCCAAGGTTCTCTTTCAGATGTGGAAACAATCTTCTAACCGCCACTGCACTTAAAACTTTCAACCCCGTCTGTGAATCTACAACTCCATCAGGCAAAAACGGTTTAGAGATCAACCTTTTACAAAAACTTAGTCCTACCCGAATCCAGGGCCGGTTTTCTGCTGATGTATCTTTGGTTCCCGTTATCATATCGTAATAGCCCAGACGCACAATGTTGATCATACGAGCAATATCTTCAATGAAAAACGAGTCATCCGCGTCCACAAAAACAAAATAGTCTGCTTCGACTTCCTTCATCCCTTCCAGGTATGTGCCTGCTTTTCTTGTGTTTCTGCCTAATTCTTTGGCATTCAACAGTGGACTAACATCACGGTTTATCCGGTTAATGGACAACGTTGTCTCTTTCTCTAACGTTTGAATTAATTCCAAAGTTCGGTCTCCACTTCCATCATCAATAAGGTATAAAGATCCTTCGATAACGTGTGTACAGATATAATCTTGTAACTTACGACAAAAGCTTTCTACATATGCAAATCGTTGTTCTTCGTTATACACCGACAACACAAAAGCGATATGTGTGCTTTTAGCAGGATACTCAGGATGTAGTAAACTTTGAATGTCTGTAATTAATTTATCCGGATAATTGGCATTCCAATGTAAAAGTCGGATCCTTCCAACCCCCTTAATACGTAACATATGCTGATCATGTAAGCCTGAATGCATATCCGTAATAATTAACAGAGGTAGCTGAGGATGAAAAGCACGAATGGCGTTAGCAGCCGAAACTGCCTCCTCAGGATCCTTGTAATCCACAATACTACAGCTTATCTTCTCGAAATGCTTACCTTCCGGCTTAAATAGAGCGTCACCTATTATTACATTATAAAAATGAACAATTTCTTTGAACTTAATCCTTCTTCCGTCATCACTCAGAACAAAAACAGGGTCCATAGTCACGCCTCCAAACAAAATTTCATAGTTCTATTTTCCCAATTAATGATTAAGAATGTTTGTTTGTACATATGAATTTATTATAAAAATGATTGTATTCTCTTCATAATTTTCCCTCACTCGACATTTATACCCTCCGACGAATTAGGAGGCAATTATGTGACATAGTATACGTATAATACGTTTCAATATGGTATTATAGATGAATATATTGAATTATATTGTCGCATTCCTTTCCATTTCTTCTGCCCAGCCTTTCTGTGCTCGTTCTGATCCAATAGTCTCAAGCAGATGTTTGGGAATTTTTAAGGATCGGCAAATTAGAAAGCACATGTTAAACTACATAATAATAGTGAATCACTTCATAAAATAACTATATTTTACCTGTATCGCGAATAAAAAAATAAATATTTACAATATTTTCATGCATCTATTTTGTACTTTCTTAACAAATTACTTTTCACCAGGAGTGTGGAGCTATGTCTATTAAAGTACTTCTTATCGAAGATGAGAAAAATTTGGCTGATATGATTGCCTTTTTTCTCGAGGAGGAAGGATACATAACGGAGCGGGCTCATCATGCCCGTGAGGCACTTCATCTATTTTCCCAGTTTCAACCTGACATTGTCGTAACCGACCTCATGCTCCCAGAAATGGACGGAAACGACATTGTCGATGCTTTTCGCCAAAATTCCACAGTACCTATACTGATGATTTCTGCAAGTACTATGCTAAATGATAGATTGCAAGCATTACAAAATGGAGTTGATGACTTTCTCTGTAAGCCATTTAGCTTGAAGGAGTTGGACGCTCGAATTAAAGCGTTACTTCGCCGCTCGATCATTACATATCAGGTCAAGCCTCCACAAGAGGACGAACCCGAAATGGTTATGGGACAGATTAAAGTGAACGAATATCGTAGAACATTGTTTGTGAATGGTCTAGAAATTGAAGTAACCCATATAGAATTCGAGATTATGAAGGAATTGTATCGGAATCCGGGCAAAGTTTTTACCCGCAATGAACTGATGGATCGAATCAAAGGCTCGGAACGCGCCTATCTGGATCGAACTATCGACGTACATATCTCAAGTCTTCGCAAAAAAATAGAGCCCGACCCCAAAAATCCCCGTTATATTAAAACGGTATGGGGTACAGGCTATAAATATATGGTCTAAATAGTCTTCGATAAATACGCCAAAAACATAAACATGACAAAACTGTATAAAAACTGTGCAAGCACCATGCTTCTTTCGTTTTACCTGATGTGTAGAGCGGAAGGCATGGTTATTGGTGTTTCATACCCAAATGTTTGCAGCCACTTCTCAATGCCGCTAACCAATTGATCGGGGTCTTGTTTATTCCAGAGCATCAATTTCATAACACCAATACCTGTAATCTGCTGCAGATGACGCTTACGAACCAAGGATGTAAAATCGGTAATGACCAGTAGAGGCACATCCGGTACAAAAGCACGAATGGCTTTCGCCGCGGATATTGCCTGTTCAGCGTTCCTGTAATCCACAATGCAAAAACTGGAATTTTCCCAATCCCCTCTTCCTGTTCCCTTTACTGAATCCGATGGCGCTGAAGCAATCCAATCCTCAAACAATGGTTTGATTTTCTCATAGTCAATACAACGCTCTCCATCCGTTAGCACAGTAACAGGCTCCATAGGTATAACCTCCAATAGCTTCTTAATCGATATTATGTCAGGTTTCATTTAAAAATGTTTGTGCACGAACATGAAAGAAGTGTTAACAATCTTCGTAATTCTTCACATACCTACGCCGATGCTTCTTCTCGGCATGTAATTTCGTAGTTTTCCTAATTTCATGTAAAATAGAGGTGTCCGTTAAAATAAAGTCACCCGTGTGATATATTTTACGGGAGGTTATGTATCAATCTGGTATTATAGGAGGTTTCACCCATGAATATCGTTTCCATTGAACCAACACCAAGTCCAAATACGATGATGCTCCATCTCGACGAACGTCTGGAAGACGGGATTCGTAGAACTTATACACTGGACAACGAACGTTCAGCCCCGGCGTTTATTCGCCAGATGCTCCACATTCCGGGCGTGAAAAGTGTGTTCCACACAACTGACTTCGTTGCACTGGATCGTAAAGGCAATGCAGATTGGTCTTTTATTCTTGGTGAAGTACAGAGCCGTCTCGGTCAGCAAGGTGTAAGTCTGGACTGGATTGACTCCGAAGATGCTTCAGGCGAGCATTTTGGAGAGGCACAAGTTTTTGTACAGTTTTTCCGGGGAGTGCCTATGCAGATTCGTGTCAAAGCCGGAACGAAAGAAGAACGAATCTCACTCTCAGACCGTTTCGTCAAAGCCGTTACGGAGGTTGCGAGCGCCACGCTAATCAAAGAGCGGAAGTTGAGCGATTATGGGGTACGTTATGGAGAGTTGCCAGAAATTGCGCGTGAAGTTGAGCAGGAACTGGAAGCAGCCTACCCGCCGGAACGATTGGAGCAGGTTATTCAGCAAGCTATTGCTCATGGTACGAATACAGAAGAATTCGTTGAGCATCGGCGTGCGCTGGCTGGGCCGGAACTGGAAGCAGCTCTTCAGAGCGAAGACTGGAATGTGCGCTACGCTGCACTGGATGGTATGGAGCCAACAGAGGAAAAACTGCCTCTGGTAGCTCAGGCGCTACATGACAGCAAAATGCAAATTCGCCGTTTGGCTGTTGTTTATCTGGGGGATATTCGTACAGCTGAGGCAATGGAACTTCTGTACGAAGCACTTCGGGACAGTTCTCCCGCTGTACGGCGTACTGCCGGGGATACATTGTCAGACATCGGTGACCCTGCTGCCACACCGGCTATGATTGAAACGTTAACGGACAAGAGCAAACTTGTGCGCTGGCGTGCAGCTCGTTTTCTGTATGAAGTCGGAACCGAAGAAGCGGAGCAGGCTTTACGTCTCGCCGCGGAAGATCCTGAATTTGAAGTAAGTTTGCAAGCCAAAATGGCGCTGGAACGCATTGAATCTGGTGAACAAGCTGCCGGAACCGTGTGGCAACAGATGGCAGGACGGAATAAAAAGCAGGATTAATCTGTTCTATCCAATGTTCTTTATGGGGCCTTTAGAGTAAACTCCAACATTTGTTATTGCACTGTAAATCAATGAGCGGTATACTTGTTGTCTGTTTGATTAACAGGTTACACGCTGCTCAAAGCGTGATTTCTAATTTCATAAACAATAGATACACCTCATCCATTGCATGGTGAGGTAGAGGTCGCGGGTGCGATCAGTAAGCTGAAGAAGGCGTTAGGAGCCGCTGTTGAGATCAGCCGAAAGGTGTACCCGCCGAAGCTCGCTGGACGTTCCTTTATCGGTCCGGTGAGCTGGGGCTGCAGCCGAAAGGTGCAGAACTGTCACAGCAAGTATTCGTATCTTTTTCTAAAAAGGTATGACTTCTTCTGTGTTGAGCTATCTTAATCATCTGGGACATGGTGCGGATATAGATATCAAGACCGCTGGCTCATGCCTGTGGTCTTTTTTGTTTATGGGAGTTTATGATCTGCATCAGCAATACAAATGAAGGAGTGTTTCCATGCAAGAYCGCAGCAACCAATCACACACAACTACAACCGGACCTACCCTGAAAAAAGGTTTGCGTGCACGTCACATGACTATGATCGCCTTGGGCGGCTCCATTGGTACCGGGCTGTTTCTGGCAAGTGGTACAGCCATCTCCACTGCCGGCCCCGGCGGTGCATTAATTGCCTACGCGGCTGTGGGCATTATGGTTTATTTCCTGATGACCAGCTTGGGTGAACTCGCAACCTTTATGCCGGACTCCGGTTCTTTTAATACGTATGCGGCACGTTTCGTTGATCCCGCTCTGGGCTTCGCCATGGGCTGGAACTTCTGGTACAACTGGGCGGTGACGATTGCCGCCGAACTCGCTGCTGCTACAGTACTTATCAAATACTGGTTCCCGGAAAGCTCCTCTATGTTATGGAGTTTACTGTTTCTGGTAATGATCTTTGCTTTGAATATCCTATCTGTCAAAGGATATGGGGAATCGGAATATTGGTTTGCCATTATTAAAGTGGCTACCGTCATCATCTTCCTGAGCGTCGGCGTGTTGATGATTTTTGGTATTCTGGGCGGTGAAGCTGTCGGCTTCAGCAACTTTACCATCGGGGATGCACCATTTCACGGCGGATTCTTCACTGTACTAGGCGTGTTTATGGCCGCTGGTTTCTCCTTCCAGGGAACAGAGCTAATCGGTGTCGCCGCTGGTGAAAGCGAGAACCCACGCGAAAACGTGCCACGTGCCATTCGTCAGGTCTTCTGGCGCATTCTGATCTTTTACATTTTGGCCATCACTGTCATCAGTTTGATTATTCCGTACACGCACCCGAATCTGCTCAAAGATGATTTGGAAAACATCGGTGTCAGTCCGTTTACACTCGTCTTCGAAAAAGCAGGACTTGCCATTGCGGCCTCTGTTATGAATGCCGTCATCCTGACTTCTGTGCTCTCAGCCGGCAATTCCGGGATGTACGCCTCAAGTCGGGTGCTCTATGCGCTAGCTCGGGATGGTAAAGCTCCTCGTTTCCTTGGCAGGCTGAATAAACGGGGCATTCCCATGAATGCCCTGCTTGTCACAACCGCTGTGGGCATGCTTGCATTTCTGGCTTCCCTCTTCGGTGACGGCATTGTGTATACATGGCTGTTGAATGCATCCGGCATGTGTGGATTCATTACTTGGCTTGGTATTGCAATTAGCCATTACCGCTTCCGGCGAGCCTATGTTGCACAAGGTCGCGATCTAAGAGATCTGCCTTACCGTGCGCGGTGGTTCCCGTTTGGACCAATCTTTGCTTTTGTCCTGTGTATCATCGTTATTCTGGGACAGAACTATCAGGCATTTTTAGGCGATCAGATCGACTGGAGCGGAGTCCTTGTCGCTTATCTGAGTGTGCCGCTATTCCTGGTTCTATGGCTTGGTTACAAATGGATCAAAAAGACCAAAGTTGTCCCGCTGCAGGAATGTGACTTCACACCTGCTGAACTGCCAGGTATCAAAAAGTAGAGCTTACCATGTATACTCATCCCCTGTTCTACAAAGAGAAAACCTCTTCGTAGAATAGGGGATTTCTATTTTTATAAAGGAATGTAAGTGGACTAACGCCATTTCGAAAGAGCCATATGTTTCTCTGTAATAGTTAGATTTATGTTTTAATGAAGGATGACAAAGAATTATGCCAACATTATAATAATGTGATTGTTTCATATATTCAAAAGCAGTGTTAGGAGGCTCACATGCAATTTCAAACTGTTTATCAAGATGGAGAATCATTTCTACCGGCGTTTGAATTAAACATGACATATGACCAAGTATTTGGCATCATAACCGACCTGAAGCGAAAGCAGATTTTAATTAATCAACTGCTGGATCGTTCACTATATTATATTTTTCGAGCACAGCAAAACGAATATCTACACTTAACAGTAGAGGAACTAATCACATTTCTAATCAACGTAACCGAGCATCATGAGCTTACCACTCATCTGTTAGACTATTTTGAATTAAAGGAAGAGCGAAAAGTAAAAATCAAAAATCTAACCCCCTCCAAAAGGATGTATGTGACTCTATTGCGTGCCTACTTTGCCCATCAGCCTACACTCGTATTAGAGGAGCCCTTTTTTTTCTTGGAAGAACACGAACGTCGTCAGTTCAAACGTATTATTGATGACCTTTCGAAAGAAAAGCAGATTCTAGTTATTACTTCAAATTTTGAAGACGCCCTTATATCATGCAATGTCATTTATCGATTAAATAAGCTTGGATTTCAGCAAATGGATATTCAGGATTCAGAAGAGGATAAACCAGAAGCGAAGGACCCAGATTTAGTTAATATCACCTTGCAAAAAATTTATACAAAAAGGAATAACAAAGTCATTTTATTCAATCCCCCTGAAATTGATTTTATCGAAAGTATAGAGGGTTCCGTTCTTGTCCATGTAGATGGTGAAAATTATGACTGTACCTTGACGCTAACTGAGCTTGAGCAGCGACTCGCGAATTTCGGCTTTTTCAGATGCCATCGATCCTACATTGTTAATCTGCAAAAAATAAGAGAGATCATTACATGGTCGAAAAATAGTTATAGTCTTCGATTACATACAGGCAAAGATACGGTTGTCCCATTGTCTCGAACGAAATTACAGGATTTAAAATCACTTCTTAATCTTTGATGTTGCACCTATAACGACTCAGTCAATCACTTCTGGGTACAATTCAGCACAAAACAGCTACATTTCAGGGGATTCGAATAGCTGGGAACAGCTAATCTCTATATAGTTAAGCCATAAACGCTAAGGAAGTGGTGTAAATGGCAGTTATACGTGTTGAACATATCGGGAAAAAATTTGGATCGAGGGCTGTACTCTCTGATGTATCTTTTTCCATTGCTAAGGGAGAAATATTCGGCTTCCTAGGGCCAAGTGGTTCAGGAAAAACAACATTAATAAAGCTGCTGACAGCACAATTAAATTCAACAAGTGGACAAGTTTACGTATTTAACGAACCAGCGGAGAAGATGCTTCAATCAGTACAAAAGATGCGTTTTGGTATTTTGACTGATAATAGCGGCTTATATGAGCGATTAACAATAGAGGAGAATCTGCAGCTCTACCGCCAGCTCTACAGTTTACCGACATCTTCAATTGAGAAGGCACTACAACTTGTAAACTTAAGCGGAGAACGAAAAAAGAAGGTGAAGCTCTTATCCAAAGGAATGCGCCAGCGGCTCCTCTTGGCACTGGCCATTATTCATGAGCCGGAACTGTTATTTTTGGATGAACCTACCTCGGCTTTAGACCCAGTTAACGCAGCACATATCTATGAAGGATTACGGTGTTTGAATTCAAATGGAACAACGATTTTTTTAACCACGCATGATATGGCACAAGCAGAACTGCTGTGCAGCCGTATAGCAATCTTGTTTCAGGGACAGGTGAGGGTCATCGGAACACCCAAGGAGCTTAAACATCAGCATCGGGAACATATAGTTTGTGTTGAACTAATTAATGAGGAATCATACGAGTTACCAATCAACGAGGAAACAGCCGACCAAATTTCTCTTTGGATGAAATCGGGATTAATTAATCGTATAGAAACAAAAGAGCCCAGCCTCAGCGATATTTTCATAAAAATGACTGGAAGTGAGCTATTATGAATTTCTCATTGAAACGCGCACGTGCAATTTTTGTGAAAGATTATAAGGAGTTCACACGAAATTATGGTCTCTCCATCATGTTATTCGTTCCCATTATTTTTGCTATTATTTTTCGAGGTGCAGGTCCAAATTTGCCTGGAGCGATCGGCTTTCTTCTCAATCTCTCGTTTGTCCTTCTCACATGCTTTGCACAGGCTTGTTTGTTCGCAGAAGAAAAGGAACGCAGCACATTACGCTCATTAATGATGACGCCAGCAACAACCTTAGATGTATTAATCGGTAAAAGTGCGCTCGTTTTTGTACTGTCTACTATTGCTTTGAGTATTTCTATCCTTATATTGGGGTATAAACCACCCAGCCTGTGGGCGTTTGTGGCAGCAACCCTCTTTTCGATTATTTTGTACACGTCACTCGGAACAATCTGTGGTTTATACTCCAAAACACTGGTGGATGCCTCCTTTTCTATACTGCCTGTCTCCATTATCTTCTCCGGGGCACCGTGGGGAGCCGTATTTGAGAATGACTATCCGATTCTCAAAGTACTGAATTATATGCCAAGCAGCCAGCTTGTACATCTACTGAATGTGCCCCGTACAGGCTTTACGGTGGAAGATCTGACAAAACCTCTTCTCTTTATTATGTCATGGACGGTTGTAGTAACGGTTGTCTCTGTAGTGCTATACCAACGGCGCTTAAAGGATGAATAGAAATAAGGAGGTATATCAATCTCATGCCACTACATACTGTCATCAAATTCATTCAGAAATTCAGGAAGCGTGAAGATCAGCTAAGATTGAAAGGCTATCGAGACAAAGCCATTCTTGTCAGACAACAGCAAAAGGAAATGCATGCGTGGAACGATAGACAACTACAAGCGGAATCTCTCCGGTTAAAAAAGGAAGTACAAGCTGGCAGGCCAATGGACGAGCTGCTTGTTGATGCTTATGCAATGGTTTGTGAGGCAGGGAGTAGAACCCTTGGATTACAACCTTATGATGTTCAAATTATGGCTGCCTTCGCTCTATACGAGGGATTCCTGATTGAGCAGCACACTGGAGAAGGGAAAACTCTCTCAGCTGTCATGCCTGCTTATCTGCATGCATTAACAGGCAAAGGTGTTCATGTACTAACATTTAACGATTATTTGGCCAATCGTGACGCGACTTGGATGGAACCGATCTATTCCTTGCTTGGATTGACGGTTGCTTCCGTTAAAGCCAGCATGAGTATGACACAGAAACGGGAAGCGTACGCTGCGGATATCACCTACGTTACAGCCAAAGAAGCTGGATTTGATTATCTTCGGGACACCATCGCATTGGTTGAAGCCCATACTGTACATCGTCCTTTCCACTACGTTATCGTTGACGAAGCAGATTCATTGCTACTTGACGAAGCACGTGTGCCTCTAGTCATCGCTGGTGAACCAGATACCACTGATGGTGAAAGGAATTCATTAGTAGCATTAGTGAGGGAACTGCATGAAAATGAGCATTATGACTTTGATGAATTTAAACGAAATGTTTATTTAAATGAAGCTGGTTCAGCTAAAGTGGAATTGTTACTGGGTTGCGGCAACTTGTATGAAGAATCAAATAGTCATTTGTTAATGTCGTTGAACTGCGCGTTGCATGCAGCACTATTACTGAAAAGAGACATCGATTATATCGTTCATGATGGAGAAATCAAATTAATCGACGAGTATACCGGACGTGTTGCGGAGAACAGGCATTTGCCGGAGGGCCTGCAGACCGCGCTTTACGCCAAAGAGGAACTACCTGTAAAAACGGGAGGAAAGGTCCTCGGCACAATCACACTCCAACATTTCCTTAGTCTTTATCCAAAGATTTGTGGAATGACAGCTACCGCGCAGGCTTCAGCATTAGAATTTAAAAACATTTATAACCTGCAGGTTGTAAACATCCCGCCGAATCGAACAAACATACGGATTGATCATCCGCATCGCATATATACTCATAAAGAAGCCAAATTTAAAGCTCTTATCCAAGAAGTGATATCTACCCACTCAACAGGACGTCCAATACTCATTGGTACATCGAGTGTTGAAGAATCTGTTATTYTCGCTGAATCGCTGGCAGATGCCCAGGTACCTTGCCATGTTCTGAACGCAAAGAATGATGCTGAAGAGGCCGAGATTATTGCCAAAGCGGGAGTACTCGGCGCAGTAACGGTTTCTACGAATATGGCGGGAAGAGGCATCGATATTCAGCTTGGTGGCGGTAAGTCCGAACAGGGTGAAGCAGTAGCCCAACTGGGCGGTTTGTACGTGATTGGCACGAATATGAACCAAAACGTACGGATCGACAACCAACTGCGCGGACGGGCTGGCCGCCAAGGTGACCCCGGAGCTTCTGTCTTTTTCTTAAGTTTGGAAGATGAGATGTTACTTCAATTTGGTTCCGATCTCATGAAGAGTACACTTAAGCAGAATGAACCTCTTGAAGATCCGGTACTCTGTGAAAAAATAGACCTGATTCAGCGTAGAATTATGAGCCAAAACTTCCATCTCCAGCAGGAACTGAACAGTTACTCCGATATCATCGAGGTTCAGAGACGCCATTTGTATGAGAAAAGGGTCCAAATCCTGAAGAGGGTACTGCCAATAAGCCCTTCGGAGCAACGGGTGAGACTTTTTTATATGGATCAGCTTTGGGCTGATCATTTGGCCTACGCATCTTTCATCCGTGAGAGCATTCATCTAACAGGTCTTGCTGAAAAAAATCCGATTGATGAATTCCATCATCAAATTATTCTAGCTTACGAGCAGATCCCCTCTGAAATAGATAAGAAGTCTGCAGATATGTTGTCCCAAATAGGGGGTTCCAATGATCCCGCATTATGGGAGAAGTTTGGACTAAGCACCCCTCCTTCCACTTGGACATACATTATCAATGATCAATATCAGCAATATTTGTTGAATCCTGGTTCATGGACACCTGCCACAATCATGGCCTATTGGCTACATAAGATTTTGAGGCCAGTGTTTGGATGGGAAAAATTTTGATACAGCATATAGACTAGACGGGCGTATTCTTAGCATTCAATTGCAAACATCACAAAGAGCGCCCCTCATAAGGAGCGCTCTAATCATTGAAAGCACGTTGCTATTCATATACTTTTTTTCGCTGTGGTAAGACTAAAAACCCTATCCAGTTCCTTACAAAGTCCAATTAATTTTGACACGCAGGTCTGTTGTACCTTCCATCTTGGAGACAAAATAAGAGATGGATTTCATTCCAAGCTGGTACAAATCCTGCAAATCTTCGACCAAACTGCTCTCCGTCCCTTTGTACCTGAACGTAAGCGAAGTGCCGCCCTCTTTCAGTACACTCTGTACTTTGGTTTTGAGCACTGCCCGTTCCTTGACTGCATCCTGTTCATCGTATAGGGAGTACTCCAGAGCACGGTAGAGCTTCTCATAAACCGCCTGCTTGTTCCCATCCGACTTCACCAGTTTAAGCAGAGCGTCTCGGTAAGGTGCATAAGCTGCAGGGTATTTGTTTTTGCCTGTCCAGACATGATCACGCGCCATCTCTTTATCACTAAGCAGATAATAATTATGGCTAACCACACCTTTGCGATCAGGCGTTGGATCATCCCATGTTGTATCGAGATGATACCATTTGCCATCCAGTTTCACCAGATTCCAGGCATGGAGTTGCCCGCCTGCCTTACCTTCAACGATGCGATTTTCAATCCCAACGCGCTCCAGCATGCGGTAAGTAAGCAAGGAGTATCCTTGGCATACGGTACTGCCTGTAGCAAGTCCATCGTAAGCCGTATATTTTTGTAATGACGTATCATAAGCAAGATTCAGTACAATCCAGTCATGAATCACTTTAACCTTCTCATGGCTCGTCATACCGGGTTTAATGATTTCTTTGAGCACATTAGCTACTTTCCGATTCACATAATCAGTCTGTGCCTTCGTCTCCCGGTAAGTAAGGGTCACATCCACCTCGGCTGACGTGTTCGATCCTTTATAGTTAAACGCATAACTTTTCACTGTATATTGGATGTAGGGGTCGCTCTTCATTGCCTCGTCGATAGAGGTCTGCAGCTGTTTCTTGAGGCCCTTTACATTCCCCTTATAGGTAAACACTACTTTCTCTGTCCGTTGTGACATTGCATTCAACAGTGTCTGACGCAAATCCGTCGCTGTAGATAGTTCGGAAGTTCCCGACGCAGCATACAATTGATCCAGATCAACCGTACGCGGTAGCCAAGCCGCAACGAGACAGCCTGCCAGCAACATGGTGATCACTCGTTTACCGTTCTTACCCATGAAAGGACCCCACCCTTCTTCGTAACATTCTCATGCCCTATTGTATCATAAAAGGTCTTGCATTCCTTGTTCTATATTTCTCATATTGGTCTATTCAATTTGAAAAGGGACCTTCTCGGAAGGCCCCTTGATCTTTAGTTGCTGTCATCATGTTTCCCGCTTCTCTTCATCCTATGTCTTCCAAAAGCAAATTATGAACTACTTTTAAATTCGTACAGATTCGTAGAAATAGTTAGTTAAGGTTGGAATCAATAAAGCCGGCTACCACTCATAAACGTGTCCGTCTTACCCTGCAACTTGGCAAGTCGTTCCAGAACTTGAGAAGCCTCAGCTACCGTTACTTTGCGTGCAGGCATGAATCTTCCCTCAATGGAAGGTAATAAACCAAGCTTCAGACTCAAGGAAACGGCTCCCTTATTATTGATTGCACTCGCATCTGCAATGTTAGGCAAATCTGATGGTTGCATATAGAAACCAGCGAGCTTCTCATAACGCAGAATCCGCATCAACACTACAGCCAATTCCTCACGTGTCATTTCTTCTTCAGGTTTTAGCTGCTTTTCAGGGTCAGCTCCACCGATCCAGCGTTGATCCATCAGGACCTTCACTGCCTTGTAATACGGACTCTCTATAGTCACATCAGCAAAAAGCTTGTCATTACTATCACTGTTATAATACATATCCAAGTTCGGATTAATTGCTCTTGCCAGATAGTTGAACCAGTCTCCACGGGTAATGACCCGATCCGGGAGCACACGTCCCTGTTCATCGGCAAGCAACACCTTATGCTTTGTCATGTTACGCAAGGCTGTTTCAGCAATGTGGCCCGCAATATCTGTTGGTTCTACCTGAGATGCCGCATGATTCAGACCGTACATGAAGAACCATTGACCTGAATTGGCATCCAGCAATTCGTTCAAATTATAGAGAGATTTCTTGCCACTCACAGGTACGTAAGCCAAATTCACTCCGACAGGTACAGAACTACCAGAACCCAAGCCGTATCCACCGTAACGGGCATAATTCAGCGTTAACGTATATTTCTTCAGATAAAGTTCCTTGGCTTCTTCGTAGCGGATTGCAGGTGTGGTATCTGCCGGAAGTTGTTCAGGCGATGCCGCCAAGCGTGTATAAAATTCGGTAATGTTCCCGTTGTTCTTCACCTGCACTTGTGCCGTGTCATCCTGAACCCGAATTCCATTCAGATAACGCTGAAACACAAACGTACGAGCATCGTCTATTTCAAGGACTCTGCTCAGCTGATACTGCTCTTTTGCCTGCGGCACAGCAGCAATGATCGTATTCATCGCCAGCTTCTCGGCTTGTTGAGAAGTAACTGTCTTACTCTCCTTCTCTTGAGAAGGCTTTTCCTGACCCATCTCTGGTCCAACCCGTTGCATCAAGTTATAGCTGTAGACCTGTCCTGTAACCGCATCGACCTGAGCCGAAATATCACGCATGAACATATAGGATATGTTCGCATTTCGATTGCTCCAGCTTAGACTCCATACCTGGTTGTTCGCATTGCCGTAGGAACCTTTGGTTAATTGGCTGTGCTCGAGTTTGTAATCCTTAGGTATGTCAAAGCTCGCTGCAACCCGCTCTACTGCCTGTTGTACATTTAAGCGCTGACCGCTGGCTGCGGTAAATGCCGGCACATTACCTGTCACTTTTTTGTTATGCTGTGAATTGCTCTTGTCCACGGATTTTCCGGTCAGCACATCAATTCGGTCTAATGTGTTAGCGTTAATCGGCCCCATACTATCATCTTTGGGTAAATAACCAAGAACGTATTGCTGCCCCTGTCTGGAAGACAAACTTTCTTTTGAGATATATGCCAGCTCAACATCAAACCCATCCTCAAACACTTTTCTGGCCTGTTCTTCCGATGCCTTCGGTTTGGAGGACGGATATTTCGCGGAGATGGTAGATCGCGAATACGATGTTGCCTGCCCTCTCTCATCCACACTTATGTAGACTGTCTCTGCATCCGAAATAACCCCGTCATGTTTTAGGTTATAGACAAATTGATATTGATTGCGGCCAAACAATGCTTGCTGCTCCGCTGGTGAATATTGGTCACCTAGCGGTTCATACTGCCCTTCCTTAAGTCCAGGAATCGCCTGATGCAGCAGTTCCAAAGCGGCTTTTTCTGCTTCTTCCTTGGTCAATTGAACATCAGCTACCGATGATAGCTGACTCTCCACAAATTCAGAGGGCAAATGTACGCTAAGTACTTCCCCAGTACCTGCATGTACACTTGCGCTGAATCCCATGGAGTGATTGCCTTGTACAATTTGGAATCCAATATCCCACGCCTTGTAATCCGGCGGCGGATAGGAATTTGGTGAATCAAACTTTGCGGATGAGATCGCCGCTTTTTTTAATAACGGGAACAGCTTTAATATATTGTCAGCGGCTTGCCTGGATGAAATCTTTGCTCCCTCCGGCACGTCATTGCTTGTTACGTCTAGTTGATCATTTTCCCCCGACACTGCTTCATTCACTGAGCCAGCTTCCGCCTGAGCAGCAGATGCGCTCCCCGTCAAACCCGGTGCCTGTGTCGTAAACAGCAGAGTTGCCATTGCTGTTGCTGCGGCTTTGGCTGTGAACGTTTTAAGCCTTCCATTCATGTTCCAATCCCAACTCAAAATGGTTACCTCTCCCTTCGATTTCATGCAGGATGTATGATTAATCTCTCGCATGAATTTTGACATTCTAATCTATGATACCATAAGCTCCCATTTTAATCGCTGTTTTCCGGGCAATTTTACAATTGTGAATTTCTGTATATTGTAAAGACAAAACAAAAAAACGCCAATCAAGTTGGCGTTTTCAATACTAACCTATACTATGATGCAAATCCGTCTCATCCTGCTCTGTTGCAACTCCGTCCTGCGCTATTGGTTCCGATATAGAACGAACATGCATTTTCAAAAACGGAATCACCGTTTCCCAGAAAGCCGGGTCTTCCTCAGAGCAGCTATGCCCCTCACTGTTGACCCAAAGATGCTCTACAGGCGGATCTGCTTTGGACATAAAATATTCCAGTTCACTCGGCGGGATAAAATTATCCCCTTTCGAATGCACCATCAATAGCGGTAATTGCATACCTCTTCGCCTTTCATTCAGCATCATTACTGCATCATTCTGCTGATATGTCTTCAAGGACTCACCTAGCCGCCAAAACCATATTCGGGGGATCAACTGTGCCAGCGGGAACAGCGGCAGACGCCGGCGTCTCAGTTCCGAACTGACGATAACCTGAAACTGGGATGGCATGGAATCAGTGACCACAGCGGAAACCGGGATGCCTTCTGTAAGTGCAAGAATCGTTCCCAGTCCACCCAATGAGTGCCCTAACACAGCGATCGCTTCCGGGTCAACCTCAGATCGGCCTGATACATAGGTCAGCGCAGCCAGCAGATCGTCTCTGAACAGATAGGCCGATGCAGCGCGAACCGCATCACTGGCTCCATGGCTGCGCACATCATACATGAACAGTGCATATCCAGCTTCCCAAATGGGGCGCGCATACCGCAATACACGGGAACGATTGGAACCCCAGCCATGAGCGATAATGACGAGCGGCCAAGGCTTTGGAACATCGGGCCTCGCTGGAATAAACCAGCCTTGCACCTGTCCCCCTCCACTTTCAAAGGTTATATCCTCAAAAGGCATCGGCGGAGTCAACGTAATCGGAATTTTTTTGGGTGTCTGGCTTTTGACTGCTGCCTGCCATAACCCTCCCGCCGTTACAGCGGCCACAGCCAACATACTACCAATCATCGTTCTCGCTTTCACAAGGTCTCTCTCCTCTCTGGCTACTGGCATATGCTCATCATACGATAGCATGATCAGCTGTACGTTAAATGATCTCATTTTTTGTAATAACGAATAACCATGTAAACTCTTTTTATATTTACCCTAATGTCTATGGCTTGCTCTCTATTTCTCCAGAATAAAACTTAGGGTTGGTTCTCTTTATTAACGTTCCCCTATTCGGTTACCTAACTGCCTGCCTACCTAACTGCCTGCCTACCTAACTGCCTACCTATCTGCCTACCCATCCACTTATCTGTCCGTTCACGTATTAGCGGCTTCTACAAATGCCTTTGCACGATCTGCAATTTGTGCGGTGTCACCTGATGTTAAAGCTTCTTTTGGCAAAAGAGCACTACCCAAGCCCACCGCGGCTGCACCTGCCTCATAATAGGCAGCAATATTCTCTAGTGTCGCTCCACCCGTTGCCAGCAGTGGGATGTGATCGAGAGGTGCTTTGATCTCACGAAGGTATGGAATACCCAGGCTGGCCATAGGAAACAGCTTAACAGCTCGAGCCCCTGCTTCATACGCAGCTACAATCTCCGTTGGTGTCATCGCCCCAGGCCAGATCTCTACACCGTGTTCTACAGCATATTCAATGACAGACAGATCGACATTAGGGGAGACCAAAAATTGTGCCCCTGCAGCCACCGCTTCCTTCGCCATACTCACATTGAGTACCGTCCCTGCCCCGATATAGGCCTGTCCTTCGTAACGTTCACGCCAATCCGCAATAATCTGATGAGCATTCGGTGTATTCAGCGTTACTTCCATTAGACGAATGCCCCCGTCGGTCATGCCCTGTCCAGCCGTAACCGCCGCTTCACGGCTTATACCGCGCACGATCGCGACCAGTCTCGATTCCAATAGTACTTCAGTCAGATTCATATCCATTCACTTCCCCTTGCTTCATTCAGATTCGGCAGCCGAGGACCCGTCATGTGGTGTTCACCGCTTTTCCGTTACACACTATTGTAATGCATAGGCTCCCCTAGAAGAAATACATTAATCCATACTAGGGAGTGTGAACATAGTGATTATGAACATAGGGAGTGTGAACAAAACAACAATGAGTCTCCGCGTGGTGTCAGAACAACCAATAGATCAAGGGATCAGGGCATAAGGGCATTGCAATTACTAGCTCCAATTCGGTTTAGGCATCTCATCACATTTTCTAACGATCACCAGAAACCTTATTTGGCCTGATTTGCCACTTTTTATTTTCTAACGATCACCAGAGAGCTTATTTACTCAAATTAGTGATGATTCCACCCAATTTATATGATTTTTAGCGAAATAGCGTTTGTGGTGATCGTTAGAATTCTCACCCCATCAAAAACCTTAAAATAAGCTCTCCTGTGATCGTTAGAATAAAGTCGGTGCAGTTCCCCTGGCACCATAAATCCCAATAACTCCTTGTAATATCCATGCCGACATTTTAATAAGCACTCCGAGATACGTCTAAACTGGCGAACATTTTCTCCAAAGAAAACGCGGAGCGATGGTTTTCCGCAAACTTATCTTTCGGGATATTGAGCTCTCCGCGAGATCCCCAAGTGTCTTCGTTTTTTTTGGATGAATTTTCACCGCTTTTTTCTTAAATTCTTCATTATAACGTTGCCGATGTTCTCCCCTGTGGACACACCTCCTTACTTTTGATTTTTAAAATAGAAACAAAAAACCTCTTCATCACGAAGAGGTGGACTCTGTTAACCTTAGAATTCATTCTATATGAGTTGAACTACAGATTTCACACAGTCCACTTCGATGACAGAAGAACCTTCCAATCCCTGTTATCCCCATATTTTTTCTGTCCTCTCCGTTAAAGTGTAAAAGAATAGTTCAACTTATATCGTTTTTTGAGAAGGAGGAGCTACACACGCAACATTTCCGTGCATTACATGCATTTGGCAACTAACGTACTGATCGTATATCGCTACTAAAGCATATCGCTACTAAAGCACATCAAGCTAAACTTTATGCATTCTCCAACGCACTTTCTTTCGCCGTATCCTTAAAGTATCGATCATTATACAACATGCTCGGATGAGTTGGATGATAGGCTAGTGCAATATCGTTATGTTCCTTGGCCTTCGCACGATTGCCCATACGATCATAACATACACATAATTGCAGATGCGGCATCCAGGTCCATGCAGCCTCATTCAGCACAACCATCGGATCAGCTGGACGGATCGCCTGCACAGCCTGTTTATACCAGAATACGGCTTGACGGTAATCCTCTCTATCAGCAAAATACCCCCCCAGACGGCAGCATACCTCGGCTCTAGGCAGATCATAGGCAAAGGCCCGAAATAACGCTGCTGCTTCCCTCTCCGGACGTTTCAGTACAGCCTCACAATCCGCAATTTTTTGGCAAGCTGCAATCCGATCTTCCACCCACCCCAGTCCGGTATCCAGAAATTTCTCGTAATACGTTATGGCTTCTTCATGCTGAGCATGGTCTTTCAGTTCATTGCCAAAATAATAAAGATCACGGGGCAAAAACTCTTCACCCGCCTGCTCGCGTTTGCGATAAATTCGTAGATTTCGATCCGTGTGTACCTTATCTTTTTTATGGGTCACAGCTACATCACTATGCAGCAAATTGCCTGCTACAGCCAAGTATTCATGTACTGCCCCAATCCAGCGAAACTGGCGATCCCGTCTCACCAGACGATTCCGACGCAAACTGTACGCGACCTTGCCCTCAGGCGTGAATGAGAGATGATAGTCCATCGTCACACTGTCCACTTCAGGATCAAGATTACGTTTCAGTGTGATAAGCTTGGCACGATCCTCCGGTTCAAACACATCATCAGCATCGAGCCACAATATATATTCGCTGGATGCCTGATCAAAGGCAAAATTCCGTGCCGCAGCAAAATCATCCACCCACTCAAAATCGAAAATACAATCCGTATACTGAGCCGCAATCTCTCGTGTACGATCCGTGGAACCCGTGTCCACGATGACGATCTCATCGGCAATGCCTTTTACCGAGTCCAGACATCTGGCGAGGGAGATTTCTTCATTTTTCACAATCATACACAAGGTAATGCTAATTGCCTCTTCACCTCGTCGGATTCTGCGGTTATAGGCCGCTGCCCCCGGCAATTCAGATAAACGATAGATATGATACGCTGGATGGTGGGTATCTACAAACAGTTGGAAACCGTACGCCTGAGCACGAATGCAGAAATGGCGGTCCTCTCCCCAAAAAGATACATTGGGAATGCGGTCAAAATTCACTCCCGCTTCAAGTACAGACCGCCGAATGAGTGTACAGGCGCCTAACCCACCTACCTCATAACAGCCCGGAACACGTAACTGGTTTAGAAATGTACTCGCCTGTGTATCCTCATCTTCCGCCTCTGTTCCGGAAAGAGCTGAACCACCACGCCCATAAAGTGCGTACTCATCCTGAAGCCATACCTGCGGCATTTCCTTCGTTCCCGGCTGCCAGCGAGTCCAGAAAATATTGGAGATGATCTCTTTCCCGCTATTGGCAAGCTGTTCAAGAGTTTTCGGGTGCAGTACCAGATCGGAATCGACCAGGAACACGGCATCATAATTATGCTCACGGGCGTACTGTAAAATGTCGTTTTTCAACCTAGCAACTCGCCATACCTGTTCGTTTCTCCAATAGTGTCCACCTTCATCTTTGTTGTAGTTTCCTTGATGATTGTCCGTGTCCATGCTCTCTGCATCATTCAGATCACGAGCATGAATCACCGTACCGTTATGTCGAAGTACAAAATCATGCAACATTTGGGAGGAAACTTCTTCCTCATTGTCATCTATAAACAAGTAATCCGTATGAACCGTCATTCGTCCCAGCCTTTGCAGGGAATCTAAAAATTCATTCAAAATAGCTGCTGTCTGCCGAACAGGGCTAGCAATCAGAATATGCTCGCTTTTACCTTGTGCAGTCTCTAATTCGATTGGCTGTACCCCATCTTTTCCCTTCGGTTCTATTGTTTGTTTGGAATTCCCCTCTTGCTTCTGTATTTGTACTTGCTCCGGGGCATGCTCTTGTTTGTGTGCTGGCTCTTTTCCTTTTTCATTTTCTTTTTCTTTTTCTTTTTCTTGCTCTATTCTTAACGTTTCTCCCGTTTCCTTCTCTGCCTTGGAGGGTATGGCATCCGTTCGCAGTTCACCTTCGACACGTTTGTCACTGTGATTACTATTTAGTTGATCTTTCCTCATTAAGCTTACTCCCTTCCCCTTAATCAGACCATGGAATAAGCCGTGGATCTGCATCCAATATCGACTCATATTGCTCCTTCCATCCATACCGTGCCTCAGGGTCTAGTGTCTGGTATCTCGCATATTTGCGAACACGATCTTCTTCTCTTGCCCAGCCATAATGCTTCACTCTCGGAGCGTGACAGGCATAAGGAAAATGCTGAATGTTCATCGGGAATCGTCCACAATGCTGCGGTGTTTCCTTCCATTCATAAACTATCCCGGGCTGATATCTGACCAGGAAAGGACGATAATACACATGTGCCTGCCAAAAGGCATCCTCCCGATACGCGGTCTCACTCCACATATCAAACAAACGGAAATAAATCGCTTCTTCCGATCCACTTAATATTTCATCTCGCAAGACCCCAAAATCCGGCGTTAAAATCTCGTCTGCATCCAGATTGAGAATCCACTCTGGCTTGGTTGCAATGGTCTGCTCCCACTGCTGCTTTCTCAGACTCACCTCATCAGAAAAACGGGAGACCGGATTCTGCACTAGTACAAGAGGGATACCGTGTAAAAGCTCTCTGCACATGGCAGCCGTCCCATCCGTGCTTCCATCATCAATAATGACAGCCCGATCAATCCATGGATGATGTGTTTCCAGTGCCTGTCTGAGATAGCGTTTCTCCTCGTTGCGTACAATCATCGACAAGGTGATATGTGGCTTGTTCCTCGTTAGCTGCTCCTGCTTATGTTCTTGTTCCTGTTCTTGCTCCTGCTCACCCAACCTCTCACCCCCACGCTTCCTGTTTCCTTTATAGATCCGAACACTCTATATCCAATCTATGCTAAGCCTGAATCCGGTTATGCAGGGTAAAGTGTTTCGGCTTAGCCACGAGCCAGCGGTTTCCCACCGTGTGCAAGCTTCCAACCACGTCACGCGTCGCCACGTTTCATGCCAGAGATAGGCAGCCACATGTGCGAAAGAGCCTTTGCAAAAGATCGTATCTTTTCTTCCAAGCTTGGGATTCACTTCGACACCAAACACAAAAAAAGCACTCGCTTGCGCGAATGCTTCTCGAATGTTTCTTTTATCTAAGCAACTCTATAAGTTTATTCTTGAATACGGACTACTGATGCATATTTCGATTTAACGATATTCTGCCAAACGATCATTCAAACCACGTGTCTGTCCGTACACCTCTTGATAAAGAGCAAACAAACCGTCATATACTGCCACCGTCTCCGGATTTGGTTCGTAGGACTTCGCTGGACGAATAAATGCCGCCGCACATTCTTGCATCGTCGGGAACCAGCCACTGCCATAAGCCGCCAGCATTGCTGCCCCCATCGCCGGACCTTGCTCGCTCTCCAGCTTCACAATCGTTGCATTGAAAATGTCCGCTTGCATCTGTAGCCAAGCTTCGTTCTTCGCTCCGCCCCCAATGGAAATCACCTCATTGACCGTTTTGCCTGCACCACGCAAAATATCAATCGACTCACGTAACGAGAACGTGATGCCTTCCATTACAGCACGTCCAAAATGCTCCAGCTTATGCCCGGCATCCATGCCGATAAAACTGCCTCGAATGTTCGCATCCGGGTGAGGTGTTCGCTCCCCTACGATATATGGCGTGAACAACAGACCGTTGCTTCCTGCTGGAATCTGGTCAATGCCCTGCAGGAGAACATCAAATGATTTATCTGCTGCAAAGGTATCTTTGAACCAAGAGAGACTGTATCCCGCTGCAAGCGTTACACCCATAATATAGAAGGCATCTTTCTCCCCGTGATTAAAAAAGTGCACTTTCCCTTCGAAATCGAGATCCTTTCGTTCTTCGTACGAGAGAACAACTCCGGACGTACCGATGCTGCACATCGTCTGTCCTTCACTGAGTATGCCTGCGCCAATTGCACCGCAGGCATTATCGGCGCCGCCAGCAAATACTTTGGTCGCTGGCGCCAGACCTGTTTGCTCTGCAATCTCAGGCAACAAGGTGCCGACTTCGTCGAATGATTCAACCAGGCGAGGGCAAAGCGTCATCGGCAGATTAAATGCGGATGCGATCTCCGTGCTCCATTGTTTACCTGCCACATCCAGCAGCAACGTGCCTGCTGCATCAGAGTAATCCATGGCGTAATCGCCGGTTAGGCGATAACGGACGTAGTCTTTTGGCAACAGGAACAAGGACGCTTGATCCAGCAATTCTGGTTCATTTTCCTGCACCCACAAAATTTTAGGTAGCGTAAACCCTTCCAATGCACGGTTCCGGGCAATGCTGAGCAACTTGCTGTCAAGCACCTTCTCAATCCGGCGGCACTGTGCTGTCGTTCGGGTATCATTCCACAGGATGGCATTGCGCAGTGGTTTGCCTTCTGCATCCACCAGTACTAGCCCATGCATCTGGCCCGAGAAGCTCAATCCTTCGATTTCGGAAGGCTGCACGCCTGATACTTCCAGCAGTTTGCGAAGCGAAACGATCGTCTGCTCCACCCAATCCTCTGGATTTTGTTCACTATACCCAGCCTTAGGCTGGTAGAGCGGATAAGCCTCCGATGCTTCAAATGCCACTTTACCTTCACGATTGACCAAAACGGTCTTGACCGCGCTCGTTCCGAGATCGACGCCGATTACATAACTCATAGGTATACTCCTTTCGTTTATACGGGATTGAAACCTTAGGTGGGGCATGGAAGACCACTCCGTGACCAGAAAACCCTTCGATCTTCCTTACCCCCGGATTTCTTCATTTCCCCTTCTTCAAGGGTGAAATCCGGTTGTAAATGCGAGCGCTCCGCTTCTCCGGGTCCTTTCTGCCCACTCCGTTTCTGCATGCCCCTTGTAACGTTGCTTTCAAACGGTACAAACGTACTCGTTTGGGGCAACGTGGGTTCCACTGACATTTCATTCGTCATTGGTTTATTTAAAAAGCATAAAAGCATTGGGACGGCATGCTGGGTCACTCCGTGACCAGAAAACCCTTCGATCGCCCTTACCCCCGGATTTCTTCACTTCCCCCTCTTCAAGGGTGAAATCCGGTTGTAAATGCGAGCGCTTCGCTTCTCCGGGTTCTTTCTGTCCACTCCGTTTCTGCATGCCCCTTGTAACGTTGCTTTCAAACGGTACAAACGTACTCGTTTGGGGCAAAGGGCCTCAATGACAACAAACCGTCCCCGCCTTCCCAGAGGAAAGCGGGGACGGTTTGAATGTCACGCTTATTCAACGTCCAGGGTGCAACATACTTTTGCACCGAGTAGGAAGAGGTATGATTCCTGCTTTATCTGCGGCTATGATCTAGTCATATGCAGTACGCTCGGGCAAGAATACAGTATCCCTCTATGACTGTTATCGGAGCGTGTCTTGAAAACGACTGAAGTGCATCTTTTACCCCCCTTTTCGCCCCAAACTGCGTCACTTTCCCTTGACGTGCCCCGGCACGCCTGCGGTAAACTTCCTTGTTGGGAACGAAAATTCGGCAAAATCTGCTTCCTTCAGCGTTTTCAGACCCACCCTAGTCAGCCAAGATGTATTGGTTAAGTTTTGCTCTCAGCAATTCCTGACGTCCGGATTGGTTTTTGCGTGGGTTTTCGTTGTTCAGTGCATACTCCGCGAGGGAAGCAAGTGTTGCTTTACCTGCAACAACCTCTGCACCGATGCCTTCGTTGAAGCTGCTGTAACGTTGCTCGATGAATTCATCGAATACACGGTCTTCGATCAGCTTGGAAGCTACTTTCAGACCTTTCGCATACGTATCCATACCTGCGATGTGAGCCAGGAACAGATCCTCAGGTTCGAAGGAGCCACGACGAACTTTCGCGTCGAAGTTTACGCCACCTTTGCCCAGACCGCCGTTTTTCAACACTTCGTACATCGTTAACGTTGCATCATACATATCAACCGGGAACTCGTCCGTATCCCAGCCAATCAGCAGATCGCCTTGGTTCGCATCCAGGGAACCGAGCATGCCATTGATACGTGCTACGCGAATTTCATGGTCAAATGTGTGACCAGCCAGCGTTGCATGGTTCGCTTCAAGGTTCAGTTTGAACTGTTTGTCGAGATCATATTTTTGCAAGAACGCAATGGAAGTTGCTGCGTCGAAGTCGTATTGGTGTTTTGTTGGCTCTTTAGGTTTAGGCTCAATCAGGAACTGAGCGTCGAAGCCGATTTCTTTTGCATAGTCAACAGCCATATGGAACATACGAGCAATGTTGTCTTGCTCCAGTTGCATGTCCGTGTTCAGCAATGTATCGTAACCTTCGCGGCCACCCCAGAAAACATAGTTTTCTGCACCGAGACGTTTACCTACTTCCAGACCTTTTTTGATCTGAGCTGCTGCGTGAGCGTATACGTCTGCGTTGCAAGTAGATGCTGCACCAAACATGAAACGTGGGTTAGAGAACATGTTAGCCGTGTTCCACAGCAGCTTTTTGCCGCTTGCTTTCATGTGCTCTTCCAACAGATCAACGATTGTATCGATGTTGCTGTAGAATTCACGCAGTGATGTGCCTTCTGGAGCCACGTCTACATCGTGGAAACAGTAGTATGGCAGATTCATTTTTTCCATGAATTCAAAAGCCGCTTCTACACGAACCTTCGCTTTATCCAGACCGGAGTAGCTATCCCATGAACGTACTGCTGTTTCAGCACCGAACGGGTCGCTACCGCCTGCAGTTAATGTGTGCCAGTAAGCCATACCGAAACGGAAGTGCTCTTCCATCGTTTTGCCAGCGACAACTTCTTGTGGATTATAATGTTTAAAAGCAAATGGATTCTTGGAATCTTTACCTTCGAATGCAATCTTATTAACGGATTCAAAATAGGCCATGTGATAAATGCCTCCTCAAAAGTTTTAAAAGAGTTTGTTTAAGAAATCGTTTACAACGTTATCCTAACACATCCTTTTTACTTTGTCTATTGGTTAAACAAAGTTAAAATAAAATTGTTTTTTCCCGGTTCGTTTACGCTATAATAGTCGAATAGCTTCTTAGCGGATAGTCATGAGAGCCTTTACTTATATAAGTTGAACCATTTAATTTACACATGAACGGAGAGGACAGAAAAAACCTGTAGAAGCGAAGCGTTCGCATTTATCACCGGATTTTCCCCTTTAATAGGGGAATCGAAAAATCTGGGGATAACAGCGATCGAAAGGTTATTCTGTCATCGAAGTGTCCGTGTAAATCTGTTCAGTTCAATTTATATAAAAAGAGAAAGAATAGGAGTGCCTTAACAATATGAAAATTACCGGAGACCAGATGCTGGTCAAAAAAATAAATAAGTCGATCGTACTAGATACGATCCGCCGTCACGCCCCCCTTTCCCGAGCCAAATTGTCCGAAGTGACCGGCCTTAACAAAGCAACGGTTTCCAATCTGGTGGCGGATCTGATCAGCGATGAGTTGGTGCAGGAGATTGGGCCAGGAGAATCCAGTGGTGGACGTAAACCTCTAATGCTGCTTTTTCGAGGTACGGCTGGATATGCGGTTGGCTTGGAACTGAGCGTAACCCGTCTGAAAGGTGTACTCACCGACCTAGAAGGTCATATCGTTGCCGATTATGCCGTCGATCTTGAGCAGCATGATACAGCGTCTGTATTTGAACAATTAAAGCTGGCTGCAAGTCACCTGATGAAGCAAGCCCCTCCCTCTCCGCATGGTGTCATTGGCATTGGCATCGGTGTTCCCGGGATGGTAGATGAGCAAGGCACCGTGCTGTTTGCACCCAACTTGCAGTGGGAGATGGTGCCCTTACGAGTCATGATGGAAGAAAGCTTCAACCTGCCTGTCACCATTGATAATGAGGCCAACGCGGGAGCACGTGGTGAATTGAATTTTGGTGCAGGTGTTGGTGTGCGACATCTGATCTATATCAGTGCAGGGATCGGGATTGGTTCAGGTATTATGGTTGATGGTGAATTATATAAGGGTGCTTGGGGATACGCCGGTGAGACTGGTCATATGTCCATTGAAGCAGAGGGTCTGCCATGTTCTTGCGGCAATCGGGGATGCTGGGAGTTATATGCCTCGGAAAAAGTATACGAACACCCGGATCAGCAGCACCTGCCTGCATATACGACCAAAGAACTGATTGAACACGCCCAGAACGGACACCAGGAAGTGATAGCCTTATACAATAACATCGGGCGAAAGTTGGGCGTTGGCATTACCAACATCGTAAATAGCTTTAACCCAGAGCGAATTATTATTGGAGGGCCTCTTTCGGAAGCTAAACCTTGGATTGAATCAGCCCTCAAACAGGTGGTCGAGGAACGCACTCTGCCTTATCACCGTCGAAGTCTGCAAGTTGAATGGGCTGCACTTGGTAGCCGTTCGACTCGAATAGGGGCTGCTTATTCTGCGATATCCCAATTTTTGGGTAATGTAAGGGTGTCTGTTTAATATTTAGCTAAAAATCATTAAAATTGACAAGATTTCGCCCCATTTCCTCCCTTTTTGTTAAAGAAATCCAGAGGTATAATGAGATTATGTGATTTTTGTCATGGCAGCGTTATCGTTGCTGTGTTATCCGATAATGAAACGGAGTGAAAACTCGTGACCTACGTGGATACATCAGATATCTCGGCGCCAGTATTTGTCACCGTACTCCTGTTCCTGATTGTGCTTGCGCCCCTGTTCAGCCTGGGCATACTTCGATTTTTTCAGAGCAAAAAGAAGGCTGGTTTCATGTACATGTTGTCAGGTTTACTGGTGTATGTCGTATTTCAGACGTGTATGAGTATTTTTTTCTAGCGGAGAATTCTTTACGCTTGAATGTACTCCTATACGCAAAGGCAAATGATGTTTCTCCGGCAAAAAAGGAGACGCTTATGCGCAATGTCCTCAAGTCCAGACGTTGCCTTACGCGTCTTCTTTTTGTTTTTATGCCATCCTTCCAACATTTAAAAAAATTGAAAAAGACCGTACCTTATACGGTACGACCTCTTCCCAATCTTACTTCTATATTCAAACGGCTCGCGCGAACCGGAATAGCTCAGTTCTGATATGCGCATACAGAGACTTGTACAGATTTTGAATACAATCTCTCTATACAAACCTCATCGCTCTCCACTTAGCCAGCCTACATACTAGCCAATCGTTGATTAAGCGTCCAATGCTTTAGCAAATTGTGTTTTGTTCATACCCAGAATGCGGTGTTCACCGATCACAGTCAGAGGARCCGCGCGTACGCCCATGTCCCATACTTGTTGTGCAAACTCATCGCTTGTTTCGATGTTGCGCTCTTCGTAAGCAATACCTTTATCAGCCAGGAAAGACTTGACGGATTTGCAGTTTGGGCAGTTTGTGGATGTGTATACAATTACGTTTTCCATGTTCGATTCACCTCATAATGATTATTTGATTTATACGGTTAAATTATTTATAAGCTTAATAAAGCACTATTCAAACACTGGACTTTCACATTGTGATCCAATATCCAGTTTATTTAGAAGGTTACGAATTACAATGCTACTGCGCTGTGCTCCAGACTTTCAATGAATTTCTCGGTGTCCATCGCAGCCATACATCCGCTACCTGCAGCCGTAATTGCTTGTTTGTAACGTGTATCCTGAACGTCACCACATGCGAATACGCCTGGGATGTTTGTTTCAGAAGTACCTGGTGTAGTCAAAATGTAACCATGCTCATCTGTAGTAATCTGACCACCCAAGAAACCTGTATTTGGTGTGTGACCAATCGCTACAAATACGCCGCTTGCCGGAATTACTTCTTCTTCACCAGTTGCGTTGTTGAGCACTTTCAAACCAGTTACGCCGTTGTCGCCAGCAATCACTTCAAGTGGTGTACGGTTCAGTGCCATTTCTACTTTCTCATTGCTGCGTGCACGATCTTGCATGATTTTGGAACCACGCAGTTCTTCACGACGGTGCACCAGTGTTACTTTGGAACCGAAACGGGACAGGAAGCTTGCTTCTTCAAGTGCGGAATCGCCGCCGCCGATAACGATAATTTCTTTATTACGGAAGAAGAATCCGTCACATGTCGCACATGTGCTGACACCGCGGCCCACGTTTGTTTCTTCTCCTGGGATACCCAAATATTTAGCAGATGCGCCTGTAGACAAGATCAACGTTTCGGATACGAGTTCGCCCATACCTTCGACTTGGATTTTGAAAGGACGCTCGCTCATGTCGATGTTGTTTACCCAGCCCGTACGGAATTCTGCGCCAAAACGCTCTGCTTGCTTACGCATGTTGTCCATCAGTTCAGGGCCCATGATGCCATCAGGGAAACCCGGGAAGTTCTCCACTTCTGTCGTTGTTGTCAGTTGTCCGCCGGGTTGCGGTCCTTCAATAACGAGTGGGTTCAAGTTGGCGCGTGCCAGATAGATTGCTGCTGTCAGCCCTGCAGGGCCTGTTCCAATAATAATTGATTTATACATGTATAGTTCCTCCCCCATGTTCTGCAAAAAGATCAAGCTCTCCGGCATCAAAAGCGCAAGCCTTTGCATACACTAGAACGGATAGCCCACATCATGTCCATCAGAGCTGCCTGCGAATATGACGATTCACCTATGCAGAAACGGAATTCTAATTTATAATCATTCTAATCTGTTGTTCATTATGATCTCTTTTATGTACGGTGTCAATGCTCGGCAGCGATTATGAAGAAGTCTTCATCAGGAGGGAAAATGGAAGTATGAACGACGCTCTACTAGGCAGTTTTATTTCGGCCATGTCTACAGGACTTGGAGCCGTACCGATTTTATTTATGCGTAAAATATCACATCGTCTGCGCGACATTCTGCTCGCTTACGCAGCAGGCATTATGACTTCGGCATCGGTGTACAATCTCATTCCCGAAGCGCTCGGACAGTCCAATATGTTTGTGCTCGCTTTTGGCATTATGCTCGGAAGCATGGTTCTACTTATACTGGAGATGCGGATTCCACACGTAGATCTGGAAAACCCCGAAAAGATGCCTTTCAAAATTGAAGGCAAAGCCTTCATGATTATTGCAGCCATTACGATGCATAACTTGCCCGAAGGCTTGTCTGTCGGTGTAAGTTATGCAAGTACGGATGAAAACTTAGGGAATCTGATCGCCTTTTCCATAGGATTACAAAATGCACCGGAAGGCTTTCTGGTCGCTCTCTTTCTCGTCAATCAGAACATCGGCCGCTTCAAGGCACTTGGCATTGCAACACTTACTGGAGCTGTAGAGATTATAACGGCCATGATCGGATATACACTCAGTAGTCTCGTTGCTGGGCTGGTGCCGTATGGTCTTGCGTTCGCAGCAGGTGCGATGATGTTCATCGTGTACAAAGAGCTGATTCCTGAGAGTCACGGCGACGGCAATGCACGCGCAGCTACAATTTCCTTCCTGTTTGGTCTGATTACGATGATCGGACTAACCGAGCTATTTTAAATTGGTGCACAAGGTGAGCAGGTAAAAAGCTAAAAGATTCTGCGGATAGCGAACAAGAAATTACGGAATACAATACGAAAACCAAAAGAACCCGAACAACAGCTCCAAGCTGTCATCGGGTTCTTTATTTAGCCATAAATGAAGATTCCATGAAATTACTGAAATTGTTGAAATCATCTGTAAGCCATTCAATCCATTCTTTTCATCCACACGATCAAGATTGAATAAATCGAATCAGTTCGGCATTGAATTTTTCCAACTCATCGTAAAAGGCACCGTGTCCACTCTCTTCAAACAGAACCATTTTAGCCGAAGGGATTGCTTTCTGCATCTCTTCCGCGAATTCGAACGGGCAGATTTCATCTTTTTTACCGTGGAAAATGGCTGTAGGTACCTGGATCATCTCCAGTTCCCCTCGCAAATCCTCGTCCCGCAGCGCCATCGCACTGCTAATCGTACCATAAGACGAAGCTTCCATACCAAGTGCATGGAACCATTGCATGAATGGCTGGCTATGCTCCTTCGCAAAAAACATCCCGCCGAACGTGTCCAGCAGCTTCGGACGATCTGCTAAGATCGGCTCAATAATCTGCTCATTCAGCTCATCCGGCGTCAAGCCGTACGGGTACCCTTCACGCTGCGTAAATACAGGCGCTGCTGCTGACAGCAAGGCTAGCTTCGATACTCCGTGCCCCTGATGACGCGCCATGTAATGTGCCGCGATAGCACCGCCCATGGAGAAGCCAGCGAGTACAGCATCCGTCAGCTCCAGATCATCAATAACAGCACGCACATCGTCTGCCATGCGGTCATAGTCATATCCGGTGGATGGCTTATCGGATAAGCCATAACCTCTGAAATCCATCGCAATCGCCCGAATGCCGTGCTTTGGCAGCACATTCAACTGGTATTCAAACATTTTATAATTAACAGGCCAGCCGTGTAAAAACAGCACCGGAGTCCCTTCACCAATATCTTCAACATATACTTTTACATTTGGTTCTACTTGTACGTAATGGCCCATTGTTCACAGCTCCCTTATCCTTAGTAAAAATTCGTAATTATCGTTAGCAAGATACGTTGTATCGTCTCTTCGACTATTACCCTCTGACCACAGGTTTAAACGAAGGCTGCCAGACCGTATGCATTAGAACCGACCGTTCCCCCACGTTTATATATATTTCATATGATACATCACCTATTCAGCAAAGCCTCTCTATACACTTACAGAACGGCCCTCCCGCGCAGTACATAATTGAACAATGAAACTTACACAATGCCGATTCTTTGGTAATGCACCCGTTTCAGACCTAACGCAGTAGCCGAAGTCCATTCAGAATCACCATGATGGTACTGCCTTCATGACCAATCACACCAAGCGGTAAAGCAACATCTTGCAGAAAGTTTCCTGCAATTAATGCCAGAATAACTGTAATGGCAAAGCACATATTATACTTCACCGTGCGTTCTGCTCGCCGAGCTTGCCCAATCACCCAAGCAATTTCTTCGATATTATCATTCATAAGCACTGCATCCGCCACCTCGATTGCTGTTCCACTGCCTGACAAACCCATGCCCATCCCCACCGTTGCTGCCGCAAGCGCAGGCGCATCATTCACACCATCACCAACCATCAACACATGACCATACTGCTCACGGAGCGCTTGCACCTGTTTGACCTTGTCTTCAGGCAGCAAGTCGGCATAGACCAGACTAACCCCGGTTTCATCCGCAATGACCGAAGCTGAACGAGCACGATCACCAGTTAACATCGCTACTTTGACCCCCATACTTTCCAGCTTCTTCACAGCTACTTCTGCCTGTGGACGGATCATATCCCGCATCGCAATCAAACCCGCAAACTCACCATTGACGGTTACAACAGATATCGTTTTACCTTCTCGCTCGAGACAGGTGCATACCTCTTCCCAATCCACCTTACTCTTTCCAGATACTTCATCGGCTGCGGAATCCACAGCTTTCCCATCCTTCAATTCTCCGTTCGGCATTACAGCCAGTGTTATAGCGGCCACCGTCTGTTCCATCGGCTGCATTTCTTGTGTATATTTTGCCGTTTGTGACCATATCGCTCCATCCAGCCGCCCAATCTTCCATATGACACCGTTCACCGTTCCTTCAATGCCGTGTCCTGTAATGGACTGCACATGCTCTGCCTCTTGTAGAGGTAAGTTCTCCTTACTTGCCTGCTCCACGATAGCCCGAGCAAGTGGGTGCATCGAGAGATTTTCAACGGATGCCACCGCAGATAATAACTGTTCTCTGCTTACGCTCGGTGCAGTCAGGATGTCCGTTACTTGAGGTGTTCCCATCGTGAGTGTACCTGTTTTGTCAAAAGCAACCACCTTCGTATGAGCGATATTCTCCATATGTGCCCCACCCTTGAACAAAATGCCGCGGCGTGCGCTACTGGACATCGCTGACAGCATCACAGGCATAATGGAGGACACAAGCGCACAAGGAGATGCCACCACCAGAAAGACCATTGCTTTGTAAAAAGCCTCATTCCACGTCCACCCCAACAGTAACGGTGTTCCAACAATAACAAGGAGCGTGACGGCTACCACAATTCGTGCATAGATGCCTTCAAACCGTTCCATAAAACGCTGCGAATCCGGCACCTCAGCTTGCGCTTCCTCCACCAGTTTGATGATTTTCCCAAACAGAGATCCTTCAGCCGATTTCGTGACCTCAACATATAATGCACCCTCACCGTTGACTGTGCCTGCATAAACTTCGTCGCCTGCGCTCTTATCAACGGGCATGGACTCTCCCGTAATCGACGATTGATTGATAAAAGAACTCCCCCGATAGACCACACCATCTGCAGGAATCAGTTCGCCAGGCTTCACAAGCAGCAGATCCCCCGGCTGTAAATCCTCAATCGCCACAACATTCATCTGTCCATCCTCGATTCGCAGTGCTGTCTCTGGTTTAAGTGCCAGCAAGGATGAGATATCTTTGTGACTGCGCTCCGTAGCGTAGCTTTCCAATGCCCCGCTAAGGGCGAAAATAAAGATCAACATCGCGCCTTCATTCCAGTAACCAATCGTCGCCGCTCCAAGTGATGCGGCAATCATAAGCAGGTTAACGTCCAGATCACGATCCTTAACCAACGTTTCGACGCCTTCCTTGGCCTTCGTCCAGCCACCAATCGCATAAGCGGCAATGTAGAGTATCACAGACAACGTGGTAAAATAAGGTGCAATGCCCCACGCAATCAGCATCATAACACCGCTGCCAAGCGCCGCCTGCATCTCCTTGTTCTGCAGCATCGCGCGGAAGTTCGGTTTCTTGCCCCGGTTGGGGCCAGGAGTTTGCGCGGACTTCTGCTTGGCTTGCTGTTTTCCCTGTATAGGTTGATGTATCGCTTGCATATAAATCACGTTCCCTTCGGAGGTTTTGTTCTCATCTGACTGGTCTAATCCAGGTTGTATTGAGAATGAGAGCCATTGTTATTGCCCTAAAAATGGCACATGCTGCTGCGGGAATCCCGCAGCAGCATGGTTTAAAGAGGATTTTACATTTTCAGCGGATCACAGATCCAGTGAGAATGATAATCATTTTTGTACTTATGCAATTATTTTTACCAAATGCAACTTTAAATCAATTATATGCCTGTGCTGTCCATTTGTAAATGGGTATTTCCTGTAGGTTTTACAACACATCAAAAAATTCACAAACACATCTAAATCATCCAAACACATTAAAAAAGCCGCTAACTGCGGCTTCATGGTAAAGAACATTAAATTTTTTTGTCTCTAATCCAGGAGATATACCGGATAATTGATGTACCTGTCACACAGGTCAACATACCCCATACAAGTAAAAGCATGCTTGCTCTTCCCGTCTCCGATAAACCTTCAAAATTCCTCACAATAAAAATCAACAAACCAATGTCAGTAGCAACAAAGATTAGAACTGGGATGGCGTAACCTATACGTAATTTAATACTTTTCGCCCCCTCTTAAAGAATATACATAGATAAGTATATCAAAGGTAGGTGCTTCTCTGTACATCCTTCTCATGCAAACTTTATATCTTCTCAGATTCAATGAATTCTTCATCTTCTTCATCTTCATCTTCTTCATCTTCTTCTTCTTCTTCTCCTATCCCTTATACCTCTCCTCCACATTCCACTTGACCACATTACACAGAGACGGCGGCATGCTAATTCGCTAGGTGCTCACCATCGAGCTCTTCATACCATAAACTGCCCACACAAAAAGGCCAAAGCACGCTCAAGCGACTTTGACCTTTTATCATATAAATGTTTTGTTGTTTTCTCTTACAACACTTAAATCCTAATACCTTACTCAAATCTATTTTACATCTTTCGATACAATTACAATTATACCTTACTTTTTACGCGCCAACACTTGCACCTTGGCTCGCTTTAATCGCTTGCTCCAGATCATAAATGATATCCTGAACATTCTCCGTACCGATGGACAGACGGATCAATTCCGGATTAACGCCAGCTGCTGTTTGCTCTGCCTCCGTCAACTGGGCATGTGTTGTGCTTGCCGGATGAATGATCAATGACTTGGAGTCACCTACGTTAGCAAGGTGGGAGAACAATTTTACATTTTCGATTAATTTACGTCCTGCATCTACGCCGCCTTTAATGCCGAACGTCAGAATCGCACCTTGCCCTCTTGGCAGATATTTCTGTGCAAGTTCATAGGATGGGTGACTTGGCAGACCCGCATAGCTCACCCATAGAACATCCTCATGTTTCTCCAGATACTCTGCAACTGCCAGTGCATTGCTGCTATGACGTTCCACGCGAAGATGCAATGTCTCCAAACCTTGTACCAACAGCCAGGAGTTAAATGGTGAAATGGACGCTCCCAAGTCACGCAGCAACTGCACACGTGCTTTAATAATATAGGCAATCGGGCCAACAGCTTCCGTATATACAACCCCATTATAACTTGGGTCCGGTTCAGTCAATCCCGGGAATTTCCCACTTGCCTTCCAGTCGAATTTACCGCTGTCTACGATGACACCCCCGATGGATGTACCATGTCCACCAATGAACTTCGTCGCCGAGTGAACAACGATATCTGCTCCATGCTCAATTGGACGAAGCAAGTATGGGCTTGGGAACGTATTATCTACGATCAACGGAATCCCATGTTCATGGGCAATAGCTGCTACGGCTTCAATATCAAGTACGTTACCTTTTGGGTTACCAATCGTTTCAGCGTACAACGCTTTTGTTTTCTCCGTAATCGCCGCACGGAAGTTCTCCGGATCACTGGAATCTACAAATTTCACATCAAGGCCCAATTTCGGCAACGTTGTGGAGAAAAGGTTATACGTACCGCCATACAGACTTGCCGAAGACACGATCTCATCACCGGCGCCAGCAATGTTTAGCAAAGAGAACGTAATCGCTGCTTGACCCGAAGCCGTAGCCAATGCCCCTGCTCCGCCTTCCAGCGCCGCAATCCGTTGCTCAAATACATCCGTTGTCGGATTCATCAGACGTGTATAGATATTGCCAAACTCTTTCAAACCAAACAGATTAGCGGCATGCTCCGTATCACGGAATCCATATGATGTTGTCTGGTACAAAGGTACAGCTCTAGATTGGGTTGTTGGGTCAATCTCTTGACCTGCATGAATAGCTAATGTTTCAAATGAAAGCTCACGTTCGTTTGACATAATTCTGAATCCTCCCTTGATATATGCACTCTTGTGCATCCTGATCTCAATTCCTGACTTCTTGATGTCTCATCATGGCGACATATGTTTTCCATATTCTCTCACAAGATGTCGGTTTTGAAAAGAGTTATTTCCGATTTTTCCGATGAGAAATATGCATTTGTATAAAATTTAATCTCCTGTAGCAAAAAAACCTTTGCCGCAGCAAAGGTTTTTCAGTTCATTCATCTTCAGAGCTACTTCTAGCTCTGGTTTCAGCTTCATCATTTCTAGCTTAATTGTTCATCATCTAAATGAACTTACTGCTGAGCGAGTCTCTAACACTCATTCAACTCTTTAGTGACTACACCTTCACAGCGTTCCATACCTCACGCAGATGCTTCGCAGCAGGTACAGCCTCTTCTGCATTCACACCTTCCAGCGAGATATCAATGTGCGGTTTATACGTTTTAAGCAATTCGAAGAACAACGGATAGTCCAGAATACCCGCTCCAGGAACAGGGTTATACTTCTCTCCCTGTGCATTAAACGCTACATCCTTCGCATGAATGACGATGATCTTCTCATATAACTTCTCCATCACTTCGCGCAGAAACGCACCTTGATCTGCGGTATGGTGCTGCTTGATCAGATTACAAGGATCAAACAACATCCCCAGATTCGATGAAGGAATCTCTTCAAACAACCGAGTCATATGTTCATGGGTATGAAGTGTATGAGTCGCTACCGGTTCGATGGCAGCATGTACGCCCCATTTTTCGGCTTCCTCCGTGATTTCCTCCAGCGTGTCCTTCAGAACACTCCATGATTTTTCATCATATGTGTCTGGATGGGAATCCTTATACGTAGTTCGTTCTCCCGTTTCCGTTGCAACCATACTACAGCCAAAGTCCCGTGCATAACGCAGATGTTCCTTGAACCGGTTAATATCTGCACGACGGCTTATAGGATCGGGATCAATCGGGTTGATATAACATCCGAGAACWGCAATTTTAACCCCACGGCTGGCAAATTGTTCGCCGACCTCATTAGCAAATCCAGGACTTAATTTGCCATTCGCAGAATCCATATCTGATAAAGCTTTGGCAAGAGCCAACTGCACGGAGTTAAATCCGTTATCCGCAATGATTTGTGCCAGCTCAGCTGTAGGCCGTTTCCCAAACGTATGGGCTAGAATGCCAAGTTTCATCTCATTGCCTCCTTCTGCAAAACGGACTTCGAAAGAATAATTAACGCGCCATCCAACCGCCGTCTACATTCAGTACGTGACCATTCAAATAATCCGATGCAGCAGAAGCCAGGAACACAACTGGACCTTTCAAATCTTCTGGTGTTCCCCAGCGACCTGCTGGAATACGCGCTGTAATATCGCGGTAACGATTCTCGTCCGCACGAATTTGTGTTGTATTATCCGTTTCCATATAACCTGGAGCAATACCGTTAATCTGAATGCCTTTGCCAGCCCATTCATTGGCAAGTGCTTTCGTCAACCCGGCAACCCCGTGTTTACTTGCCGTATATCCCGGTACATTAATGCCGCCTTGATAAGAAAGCATCGATGCGATATTAATGATTTTGCCGCTTCCACGTTCAATCATATGTCTACCTGCCAACTGGCTCAGGAAAAATACGCTGTTCAGGTTCAGAGCAATAACGTCATGCCAGTCCTGATGTGCATGATCTGCTGCTGGAGTACGGCGAATAATACCTGCATTGTTGACGAGAATATCAATTCTGCCTTGGAACGCGAGTGCTTTTTCAAACACAGCTGACAGTTCCTCTTCCTTGCTTAGATCAGCCTCGATGATATATGCTTTACGTCCCAGTGCTTCAATAGCGCTTGCCGTCTCTGCCGGCTTGGAGTAAGATACGAGCACCACATCTGCGCCCGCTTCCGCGAGGCCAACTGCCATTCCTTGCCCAAGTCCTCCTGATGTACCTGTCACCATAGCAACTTGTCCGCTTAAATCAAATGGGTTCATGAACAATTCCTCCACATGTCTTTGATATGCAAACAACAACTATAACTATATTGTTCGTTATTTCATTCCGTTAAAAGTGCATGAAGTTAACTTTGGTAATCCACGTTGACACCGCTCTGCCTGTATAAAGCTGCTGTCTCTTCGTCCAAATTCCGGTCGCTGATAATATAATCCAGTTCAGAACACTGTGCGAAGGTACGGAGTGCAAATTGCCCGAATTTGTAATGATCCACCACGCCGAATACTTGCTGTGCGGCAGCGATCATCGCTTTTTTCAGTGGAACCAAATCCCCTGTATAGATCGACAATCCAAATTCGGGATGCAGCGCTGTTGTAGAAATGAAGGCTTTGTGAATGTTCAGACCGGAGATAAACGCCGCTGTATCTTCACCCACCAACATATTACGCACACGCGCTCCTCCAGGAACGACCAGTCGCACCTGCTCCTTTTTGGTTAGCTCTGCAATGATGTACAAGTCACTTGTGATCACCGTAAGCGGCTGGTTATCGAGCCGCTTGGCCATCTCTAACGTCGTGCTTCCACCATCCAGTGCTACAATATCACCAGGCTTAATGTAAGCGAGGGCTCGTTCGGCTATCTCGGTTTTCTCGGACTGGTGTTTCTCCAGTGCCCCGCGGCTGTTCAGAATTCCATATTGATCATTCTGAGCCAGCATCGCTCCGCCGTGTACACGAACAAGCAATCCCATACTTTCCAGCTTGTCGAGATCCTCTCGCACCGTTTTGCCTGTCACCTGCAACAGCTCGCTCAGATCACTAACCGTGACTTCCTGGCGCTCCAGCAGAGCCTCCATGATCTTTTCATGTCGTTTCAATGGATTCATCTAATCAACTTCCTATTTCTTTCTTATTTCAGATCCTTCATCGCTACGCCGTCCATGTCTTCGAACGTTTGGTTTTCTCCAGCCATTGCCCAACAGAAGGTGTAGTTGCTTGTGCCCACACCACTGTGAATGGACCAGCTTGGAGAAATGATCGCCTGACGATCACGTACAACGAGATGGCGTGTTTCCGTTGGCTCGCCCATCATATGGAATACAACTCCATCTTCAGGCAGGTTCCAGTACAGGTACACTTCGGAACGACGGTTGTGTGTATGTGCTGGCATCGTATTCCACATGTTACCTTTGTTCAGTTCAGTGATACCCATAACGAGCTGACAGCTCTTGATTCCGCCTTCACCTTGGTGAATGTAACGGTAGATGGTACGTTCGTTAGAAGTTTCGATGCTGCCGAGGTGGTTCGGCTGTGCTTGCTCTTGAGTTGCTTTTACCGTTGGATAGGTATGGTGAGCTGGTGTAGAAACAAAGTAGAACTGAGCTGCCTGCTCTGTGCCATTGCTTTTGAATACCACTTCCTTAACGCCTTTACCGATGTAGAGGCATTCTTTGGCTCCAATTTCATACACTTCTCCGTCCGCTGTTACTGTACCTTGTCCACCCACGTTGATGATACCGATTTCACGACGCTCCAGGAAAAAGTCCGTTCCGATATCTTTCAAGTTGACTTCAAGCGTGATGTCCTTGCTCTGTGTAACCGCAGTTCCGACGATGTAACGATCCACATGGGAGTACACAGTCACCAGTTCGTCTTTGGCAAACAATTGCTCCATAAGGAATTCCTCACGCAAACGTGCTGTATCATAGGTTTTAACTTCATTCGGGTGTGCTGCATAACGGTTTTCCATCTGTCATCCATTCCTTTCGTCTTGTGAATTTAGTTTAGAGTTGAACTCATCGATGCCTTGTGGCATTCAATAAAGTTCACTGATGTTTATTAAAGTTCATATAAGTTCATTTTAGTTCATTTAGTATCATTTGTGTACCCTTATTTTATGGATCATACAAACTATTGAATCGTGTCGGCTATTTTTAGTAAAGTCTCGTAATCATAAAGCGGTTCAAGATTATTGTTTTTTCCAGAAACCACAGTGTAGGTTAACCCCTCATGTCTCCAATAGATGGCACTTACCTCTCCATTTCCTTGATCCCAGGTTTGCGAACCGTTGGTTAACTTCTGCCCTTTCTTGCCTGTCGGAGGGGTATCCGCCTTGGAGTTGGTTATCAGCAAAATCACATTTGCATTTTCATCCTTCTTAACATAGGTTATCTCAACCGCATCGTATGTTCCATTCGTTTCTAAAAGGCGAGTGGATTGTTCCGTTACTTCGAACGGCATGACCGGTTGTTTGATTTTAAAAGGAACCTTGGCTTCCGCCTCCTGCAAAGAAACTTCAACCGCCGGAGGACTCAGCTCCACATCATCCGTCATCTGTTTACTCTCCGTTTTTTGCGAGCATGCAGATAGTACAACCAAAACCATACACAGCATACATAGACATAATATCTTCTCCGAAATCTTCATACCATCACCTCGTAAATGATCTCAACTCTAGCTCTTCAAGAGCACTTTCCCCTTAATATCGGATTCATAAGTTACAATTGCCTGTTGCACATTTGATAAATCAAACTTTGCTCCGATGTCTGCCATGATTAATCTCCCGGCTTTAACCAATTGCATCACGTAATGGAACACCTGTTCCCACTCCTCCTGCGAGCAGCGCTCCACCCAATGTTTAAGCCAGAAAAGTTTCACCTGTACTTGTGTTTCCCGGGTTACTTCATGCCATAACGGTGTGACACCCGAAAGCAGTCCCACACTTATAACCGTGCCATGTGGTCTAAGACAGCTCACTAGCTGCTCTCCATCTGTTCCTCCAATACAGTCTACAGCCGCATCAGCACCACGACCTTCTGTAATTTCCATGATTCTCTCTTGGAGTAACTCCTTCGTTGTATTCACGATGAACTCTGCACCAAGACGATGTAAATCAGCAGTATGACGATCACCCCTTGTAAGCGCAACCATTCGAAAACCAATAATTCTCGCTAATTGTGCAAAAATACGCCCGATTGCAGAGCCCCCGGCATTAACGATCAATGTATTACCATACGTAAGATGCAGTATGCGGGTACAGATCAACCAAGCGGTTATCGGGTTAATATAAATCTGACTAGCGGATGAATCAGAGATATCATCAGGCACGATGACAGCATATCGAGCTGCAGTCTTCACCATTTCCTGCCATGTATTCTCACCCTTCAATGGTAAGACGCGGCGTCCCAGCATGTGATGGGATACTCCACTCCCTATGGATTCTACCACTCCTACACCCTCAAAACCTGGAATAGCGGGCAGATAAGTACGATGTGGATATGCTCCTCGAATGGGAATGAGATCGGAAGGATTGATGGGCCTGAGCGACATTCTTACTCTTAATTCTCCCGGACCGGGCGATAGCACTTCTTTTTCCTCTAGACGCAATACTTCAGTCGGTTCACCAAAACGATAGTATCGTACAACCTTTGCTTTCATTCTAATCTCTCCTAAAACACCTGAATATTTCTCTCCCCACAACTGGGTCAATATCCCAAATATATACTATCGTAACATTAATACCCCTTCTATGTAACCACGTCATACTAGCTAGGCATTTCTTGAAACTTACGCAAGAGCATCTATTACCGCCTCTTGCCCTCTGCTGCGTTTAATTTGCCTTGACGTGCCCCGGCACGCCTGCAGAAATCTTCCTGGGTCGGAACAAAATCCAACAAAATTGGCTGCCCTCAGCATTTTCAAATACATCCTAATATAATTGTCCAAATCAGACTAACATCTAAAATTCCAAAAAAAAGAACCCTCCCGTCTGAAATCCAGACAAGAAGGTTCTCGTTAAAACATATTAATGTGCAACTGCGTTGTTCAGCATGATCCAGATCGAACCAATGACGATGGTCAACATCATCAGCAATCCGAAAATAAGGGCCATTACATTCCAGCGTGGTTTCTCTGTTTCACGGATATGCATGAAGAAGAAGAGTTGAACCACAAACTGAAGTGCTGCTGTACCAAGAATAACAACCATTGTTCCTGTTTTGCCCATCATGTCGTTCAGCACCACTACCAGAGGAATGATGGTCAGAACGATGGACAGAATGAAACCGACGACATAAGACTTCAATGAGCCATGTTGTTCATGTCCATGGGAATCATGTGCGTTGTGCCCTGCCATCTACATCACCCCCATCAGATAGACGATCGTAAGGAGGAAAATCCACACGACGTCCAAGAAGTGCCAGTACAAGCTGATTACATTGATTTTACCACGAGTTACATCGGTAATACCCCGTTTTTTCAGCTGGAACATCAGTCCGATCATCCAGATCAGACCGAGCGATACGTGAAGTCCGTGAGTACCTACGAGGGTAAAGAACGCGCCGGATGCTGCACTTGTTGTGTAGCTGAATCCTTCGTGAACCATCTCAACAAACTCATAAATTTCCAGTGCAAGGAAGCCTGCGCCCAGAACGGCTGTAACGATCAGCCAGTTAATCAATTGTTTCACTTTACCTTGGTTCATAGCCAGAACAGCAAGTCCGCTCGTGAATGAACTTGTGAGCAAGAGGAATGTTTCAGCAATGACACCAGGCATTTTGATCAAATCGGACAATATCGGTCCGCCCGCCGTATTGTCACGCAACACAATGAAGGTTGCGAACAATACGGAGAACAGGATTACGTCGGAAATCAGGAAGAACCAGAATCCGAGAATTTTCATTTCCTGTGGATCATGGTGGCCATGGTCATGACCGTGTGCATGATTCTCACCGTGCTTAGCGGCTGCTTGAGCCATCTATACCGACCCCCTTAACGACGCTTCGGTACGCTTGATCTCATCGACCGGAATGTAATAATCCGTATCGTAAGAGAAGGAACGCGCAATCATGCAGATACCCACGCCAGCGAGTCCGAGAATTGCCATCCACAGCCATCCAAAGACGAAGCCGAAACCAGCTACGAACCAGAAGACAGACATGATGAACGGAATTGAAGAATTCTTTGGCATATGAATTGGCTCATATACAGGCTCAGGCGGATGAATGCCTTTCGCACGACGTTCTTTCTCTTCCCACCACTCATCGACATCATCTCCGCGCGGTGTAACAGCGAAGTTGTACTCTGGAGCTGGTGAAGGAATGGACCACTCGAGCGTACGACCATCCCATGGATCGCCAGAAGCTTTGAGTGTTTTGTATTTGCGAATACCGTCTGCAATTTGTGCAACTTGGAACAGGAATCCGACACCCATCAGGAATGCCCCGATAGTCGATACGAAGTTCAGTTCCCACCAGCCAGTATCCCAGCCGTATGTGCTCAGACGACGTGTCATACCCATCAGACCGACAGCGTACTGCGGCATGAAGCAGACATAGAAACCAATATTCCAAGTCCAGAATGCCCATTTGCCCAGTTTCTCTTCGAGTTGGAAACCGAACATTTTTGGCCACCAGTAGTACAGACCTGCGAAGTATCCGAAGACAACGCCACCGATCAATACTTGGTGGAAGTGGGCAATCAAGAAGTAACTGTTGTGGAACTGGAAGTCAGCAGGAGCAACGGACAACAGAACGCCCGTCATACCACCGACGATAAAGCACGGGATAAAGGCAAGTGTCCACATCATCGGAGTGGCCATGCGTATCCTACCTTTATACATCGTAAACAGCCAGTTAAATATCTTAACCCCTGTTGGAATGGCAATCAACATCGTCGTAATCGCGAAAAATGCATTAACGTCCGCTCCAGAACCCATCGTGAAGAAGTGATGCGCCCATGTGAAGAAGGACAGGAAGCTGATGATCAGCATCGCGAATACCATCGATTTGTAACCAAATAGTTTTTTCTTCGAGAATGTACTTACAATCTCGGAGAACACACCAAATGCCGGCAAGACGACAATGTATACCTCAGGGTGACCCCACATCCAGATCAAGTTGATATACATCATTGGGTTGCCGCCCAGATCAAGTGTGAAGAAATGCGCCCCGGCAAACCTGTCGAGGAAGAGCAGTGCAAGTGTCACGGTCAAGATCGGGAATGCAAACAAGATAATGATACAAGTGGAGAATACCGACCATGTGAACATCGGCAGTTTCATCCATTTCATGCCTGGCGCACGCATTTTAATGATGGTAACCATAAAGTTGATACCGGTTGCCAGGGAACCGATACCCGATATCTGGATACCCCATATATAGAAGTTCTGTCCTACCCCCGGACTGTGCGACAGCTCCGATAGAGGCGGATAACTCAGCCATCCTGCATCCGGTGAACCACCGATAACGAAGGACAGATTGAACAGCATTGCGCCCAGGAAGAATAACCAGAAGCTCAGTGCGTTCAGGAACGGGAATGCCACGTCCCTCGCTCCGATCTGTAACGGCACAATGACGTTAAACAAACCGAACATAAATGGCATCGCCATGAACAGGATCATGATCGTACCATGTGTTGTAAAGACCTGATTATAGTGTTCTGGATGTAAGAAATCCATATTAGGCATAGCCAGCTGCAGACGCATCATCAATGCATCCACACCACCACGGAACAACATGATAATGGAAGCAATGATATACATAATACCGATCTTTTTGTGATCGACAGTAGTTAACCAGTTACGCCAGAGCCAGCCCCATTTTTTAAAATAAGTCAGCACCGCTACAATCGCAATCATCGTAATCCCGATCGCTACCATCGCACCGTAGATCAATGGATCACCAGTTACGAAGAATTCAGATGCAAACTCCTTTAATCTCTCTAACATTGGGGGCCTCCTTTCGAATCTTTAATTCGTACTTGTATTTAATTTCGGTACAGATAAGGATTTGTCTCCAGCAGCCGACTCGTTCGAGCTTGAGCCTTCGTGCTTGCTGTGAGCACTTTTACCGTCAACAACATATTTAGTCACGATTTTTTGGAACAGACCTTCAGGAAACGCAGAGTAGTAAGCAACGTTACTTGTTCCTGGCTTAGCCAGTGAATCATACGTATCTTGTGTCATTGGTTGGGATTGTTGCTTCACTTCATTCACCCATTTATCAAACTCTTCGTCCGAAGTTGCATTAACATCAAAACGCATCTCCCCAAAGTGTTCACCGGTGAAGTTCGCGCCTGAACCCCAGTATTTGCCCTCATGGTCAGCTTGCAAATACAAGGTCATTGCCATTCCTGACATCGTGTAAATTTGTCCACCCAATTGCGGAATCCAGAACGAGTTCATCGGTGAATCCGCGGTGAGCTCAAATTTCACAGGCCGGTCAGCAGGAATATTCAGTGTGTTAACTGTTGCAATGCCCTGCTCAGGATAAAGGAACAACCATTTCCAATCCAGTGAAGATACCTGAATCGTAATCGGCTCTTTCTCATGCGCGAGTGGTTTGGAAGGCTCCAAATCATAAGTGTAGCGCACAGTAACGATGGCCAATAGTCCAATGATAACAATCGGAATTGTCCACCAGATGACCTCCGCCTTTGTACTATGAGACCAGTTTGGCTTGTACTCATTTTTGTTTTCTGGCTTGTCGCGGTAACGCCAAACGATTACAGCGGACATAATCAACACAGGAACGATGACAATTGCACACAAGAGAGTTGAAATAATAATCAAATCTTTCTGTGCAGCGCCAATAGGCCCCTTCGGATCCAGAACAACATACTGCCCGCCTGCCAGCATTGGCCAGACAATCAATGCAATTGTAACCAACGTCAGGACAACCGGAATGATAATCCGGATAAGCGACCTAGGTTTCTTGTTCATTTTGATCCCCTCTCCTCAAATATTCGCTAATACTAAAAAATCAGTATACTACTCTCTTCCTACTAAAGATATCAGAAACGAGTGACTTTTTTGTTCATGTTAACAAATTTGTCGATTTTACACCCTAAATGTGTGAATTTTTTCTCACAAATCGCTTGATCGGTTGATATTTGTACATTGTAATCTTTACACTCCAGGTCACAAAATAAAACCCTTTGCAGTCCCGTTGAACGATTGTCAACGTATCCGCAAAGGGCTTTATTGACTGGATTTCCGAGGAATACTCCAGTCTTATTATGGACAATTTTACGCGAGATTATAATTAATCAGCGCCTTCATCTTCCTGACGTGTATGAACCAGACCGATGGCTTTGGCAATAACGTAGATAAATACGCTACCTACAAGAAAGCCAATACCAACCATTAAACCTAAATTGCGATCATTAAATTCATTTAAGTTGATCAGGCATAGTACAACTCCAGTAATGAGTGCTACCCATGCCAGAACCGTCATCGTCAAAACTGCACGATGCATATTTTTATCTTTACGCTCCAATTGGCTGACCATTGCTGTTTTAGATGCCATAGTAAACACTTCCTTTTCCCTTTTTGTAAGTGCTTTCCTAATACCAATATACCACATTAGTATGAATTTTAGTCAAGAAATGTTCAAATTTATTTCTCATTTTAGACACTTTATTTCTTTTAATTGTATTGACAAACACAAACCTCATTCGTTCTTACTTCTTATAACCCAAAAACTCGGTTTTCATAACAGAAATAAATGCCAAAGCTTATACAACGTTTATGAATTTCATTTTTCACCTGTGGCAAAAGAAAAAAGACGACCTGTCGGAAAAGTCCGACAGAGCCGCCTATATATAATAGAAAGAACTTGTTTTTGTTCAAACAACCAATTAGTTCCGAGTTTCTAGCCAATTGTTCCTGATCACGTTCTGATACCAGTAAAAGCTTTCCTTAGGCGTTCTCACAAGCGAGCGGAAATCAACGTGCACCAAACCAAAACGCATCCGGTAACCTTCAGCCCATTCATAATTATCCATTAGCGACCAAGCCATGTACCCTTTCAGGTTAATGCCATCATTGATAATGCGGTGGATTTGAGCCAAATGCTGTTCATAATAAGAAATGCGGCGATCATCGTTAATTTTGCCGTTTTCCAGATCGTCGTTAATACATGCACCATTCTCCGTGATATACACATCCACGTTACCGTACTTTTGCAAATAATGCATAAATTCATACAAACCGCGTGATTCCACCGGCCAGCCGATGTCCGTTTTAATCAAGCCCATGTTCATTTCTTCCGATTGAAGCACACCCGCTTCCGGATTAAAACGGTTAATGCCCATCGTATAATAGTTAATGCCCAAAAGGTCTATTGGCTCTGAAATAATTTCCATATCACCATCTTGAATCGGTACAGTCGCTCCCGCTTCTGCAAACCAGTCCACCAGAAACTGAGGATATGAGCCTTTATAGATGGGATCAAGGAACCAGTCCGTATTCAGTGCAATAGAACGGTCACATGCTGCCTGATCTTCAGGAGACTTGCTGTAAGGCTCTGCCCAGCATACATTGGGAGCGATACCGATCTGTCCGGTAATGCCCATACGACGGAAGGACTTCACAGCTTTGCCGTGTGCAACGAGTAGACCATGAGCCACGTTAATTGCCGTTTGCACATCTTTATTGCCTGGCGCATGAATGCCGAGCATGTTGGACAGGAACGCGATACACCATGGTTCATTGAAGGTCAACCAGAAGTTGATTTTGCCTGAAAATTCTTTAAAGATCACTTCCGCATATTTGACAAACGCATCCACCGTTCTGCGGTTTCCCCAGCCCCCATCATCCTCAAGTGTCTGCGGTAGATCCCAGTGGTATAGGGTGAGAAACGGTTCAATTCCTGCATCCAGCAGGGCATCTACAAAACGATGGTAGAAATCCAATCCTTCACGGTTGATCTCTCCATCCCCATCCGGAATAATGCGCGGCCACGCAATAGAGAAACGATATGTGTTGATGCCGAGCTTTTTCATCAGTGCAATATCTTCTTCATAGCGGTGGTAGCTGTCACAAGCAACGTCGCCATTGTCACCGTTAAATACTTTACCAGGCGTACGTGCAAATGTATCCCAGATGGATACTCCGCGTCCTCCCTCTTGCGCTGCACCTTCAATCTGATAGGATGYCGTTGCGGTTCCCCAGCGGAAATCTTGCGGGAATTGGAAAATGGTCATGGATATTTCCTCCGTCTCTGATGACACGCGGATTGTCTATCGCGCGGTCATTCTATAATGATAGTTCCTTCGGTGAGGCATGATTCCGTTTCGGATCATTGCTTAATATAGAAATAAGGCAATTAGCGAAACTGGTTTCCTAAAACGTTTTCGAAAAATAGAAAAAATAAAAATGTTTTACCCTGTTATTGCGGCTGACTCCTGTTAAAGCACGGAACTACTATACATCCATCCTTCTTTTTAGCTGGAAGTGCTTACAATAAGAGGATTATATTCGATTTCAAAAATGTCGTCAATGCTTCTACTCACAGTTCTATGCAAAAAGACCCTCACAGCGAGGGCCTTTTTCGGACTATTTTTAACTTGGATAACTTCAATGAAGAAGTTATTTTATTATTTCACATCTTTACCTGTCCAGAGAGATACACGATCTTTGATCCACTCTGTGTATTGTTTCTCCATCTCCACTGCACCAGCTTTGTCCAGTTCAGCCAGGAATGAATCATAGGTTGCATCAAAGTTTGCTGGTGAAGTCAGGACGGCTTCCGGAATACGTTTGCGAACGATATCCTGGGTTTTCTGGAATTTCACACTGTAATCTGTACCGGAAGGTACGGGCATATTATACGCTGCCCCCCACTCTTTCAGCTTCAGATCATCTTCAGCAGGATAGAAATCTTTCCATGTGTTAATGCCGTACGCTTTCAACGTTTCCTTCTCAGCTGCCGTGTATCCTGCCTGAATCTGCTCAGGGAAGTTGGTCGTAAAATAATTGTCCGTTGCATCCTTCACGCCATCACCGTATCTGGCACTGAAAATGTTATACATGCCAATACCCGTTTCTTTGGTGAATGCGGAGTTATCGTTTACTTTGCGATCCTGTATATCCTGTGGAACGACACGTTTGCCATCCTCTACTTTGTAATGCTCATTTTCAATGCCCCAGTTTCTCAGGACTTGACCTTCATCGGATGCGAGCCAATCCATGAACTTGATAATGCGAACAGGATCTTTGGCTGACGTTGTGATCCCGATGCCGTAACCGTCAAAACCGGTTGGCTGGAACGTGTGGTCTACGATGTCCTTGTTCAGAGACACAGAGAAGTGAGCATACGTGCTGTCATCTTTACCTGCAGATTTGAGAGCATTCTCGGCTTCACCATAGTTCCACTCCTGATCAATCAGACCCAGAACACGGCCGCTGGCAATTTTGGACTTGTATTGGTCATCTTTTTGCACAAATGTATCTTTGTCCAGAAGACCTTCGTTGTACATTTTGTTCAACCAGCGGAAGTACTCTTTCTCCTCTGGACGTTTGTAGTGCAGTTTTGCTTCATATGTCTCCGGATCAATATAATACTCCCCATCGTCTGGTGCCCCTGTTGCTTGGAAGGCCGGATTCGTGACCGTGATCATGATTTTCCAATCATCAGCATTCAGCGTAAGTGGAATCGTTGGCTGGCCGTCGATGGTAGGATGTTTTTCATAATACGCACGGAGTACGTTTTCGTAGTCCTCCAGTGTTTTCACTTCCGGGTAACCCAGTTCTTTCAGTACCTTTTGCTGGATTTCAAATCCGCCCGTAGCATCAAAGACAACGTTGTCTACCCCCATGTTGGTCGGGATCGTATAAATCGCCTGATCTTCGGTGCTGTATTTCAGACGATTCATCTGGTCACCATAGATTTTTTTCAGGTTAGGAGCATGCTCCTCGATTAGATCGGTGAGGTCAATCATTGCACCTGCATCCACCAGCTTCGACAAGTTTCCTTTTGGGAAAATCATGTCTGGATAGTCACCGCTGGCCGCCATCAGTGCAACCTTTTGATCACCGCCATTGTTAACATCATACTCAGCCTCAATTGTAACGCCGGTTTGCTTTGTGATTTCTTTACCAACGGCATCCTGCATGTTGTTCCAGGTTGGACTTGGGTCCGCACCAAAGAACGAGATCGTAATCGGGTCAGTACCACTGGATTCGGTAGTCTCTTTGCTACCGGAGTTACCGCATCCAGCCGTAACCAACATTGCACTAGCCAACATTAACATCGCAAACGTCTTAGGTGTCTTAGCTGTCATTCTGACTTTCATTTTGCCTCTCATTTGTCTATCTCCCCTATTTATGAAGGTTTTATCTGTATAACAGGCTTGGGGCCTGTGAATACCACGTCTTATATAAGCGAAGCTTATTCATGAATTTTGATCAGAACATATGCTTCAATCGATATATTGTACTGAAACTTATTTCACATCTTTACCTGTCCAGAGCGATACGCGATCTTTGATCCAGACGGTATATTGTTTTTCCATTTCCACTGCGCCTGCTTTATCCAGTTCAGCCAGTAGTCCATCATACAGACTGTCAAATTGATCCGGTTTCGCCAAAATTGCTTCCGGTATGCGTTTGCGGATAATATCCTGTGTTTTTTGGAAAGTTACATTGTATTCGGTATCGGAAGGCACCGGCATGTTATATGCAGCCCCCCAATCCTTCAGTTTCAATTTTTCCTCAGATGGGAAGAAATCTTTCCATGTCGTAATGCCATACGCTTTCAACGTTTCTTTCTCTGCTGCTGTATATCCAGCCTGAATCTGTTCAGGGAAGTTCGTTGTATAGTAGTTATCTGTAGAATCTTTCATACCATCACCATATCTGGCGCTAAAGATGTTATACATTCCTACTCCAGACTCTTTGGTGAATGCAGAGTTGTCGTTGATTTTGCGTTCTTGGACATCATCTGGTACGATGCGTTTTCCATTCTCTACTTTGTAATGCTGGTTCTCAACGCCCCAGTACCGAAGCACTTGACCTTCATCGGAGGCAAGCCAATCCATAAATTTGATGATCCGAACCGGATCTTTAGCAGATTTTGTAATCCCGATGCCGTAACCGTCAAAACCTGTTGGCTGAAACGTGTGATCTACGATGTCTTTGTTCAGGGAAACGGAGAAGTGAGCATATGTGCTCTCGCCGTTGTTTTTGGATTTGAGCGCATTCTCAGCTTCGCCATAGTTCCACTCTTGGTCGATCAGACCCAGAACGCGGCCACTGGCGATTTTAGACTTATACTGGTCATCCTTCTGAACAAACGTATCTTTGTCTAAGAGCCCTTCGTTGTACATTTTGTTGAGCCAGCGGAAATATTCTTTCTCCTCCGGACGTTTGTAGTGCAGTTTTGCTTCATAAGTCTCCGGATCAATATAATACTCCCCATCGTCTGGTGCTCCTGTTGCTTGGAAGGCCGGGTTTGTAACCGTAATCATAATCTTCCAGTCATCCGCATTCAGCGTCAGCGGAATCGTAGGCTGTCCATCAATGGTTGGATGTTTTTCATAGTAAGTTCGCAGCACGTTCTCATAATCTTCAAGTGTTTTCACTTCAGGGTATCCCAGCTCTTTCAACACTTTCTGTTGGATCTCGAATCCGCCAGTGGCGTCGAATGCTACGTTACCTACACCCATGTTGGTTGGGATCGTATAGATGGCCTGATCTTCCGTACTGTATTTCAAACGGTTCATCTGGTCGCCATAAATTTTCTTCAAGTTGGGAGCATGCTCCTCGATCAGATCGGTCAGATCAAGCATTGCACCTGCATCCACCAGCTTCGACAGGTTTCCTTTAGGATAGATAATATCAGGGTAATCACCACTCGCAGCCATGAGAGGAATCTTCTGGTCGCCGCCGTTATTCACATCAAACTCAGCTTCAAGCGTAACACCCGTTGCCTTCGTGATCTCTTGCCCAACGGCATCCTTCATGTTGTTCCAGTTTGGACTCGCATCTGCTCCAAAGAATGTAAAGGTGACTGGCGTTGTTGTATCCCCCGTGTCCACCGGTTTTTCTTCAGCTGATTTCCCTCCGCTGCTGCATCCTGCTGTAACAGCGAGAGCGCTGGCTAACAAAAGCATTGCAAATGTTTTTGGTGTTCTGCCCTTCATGTATAATCCCCCTTTTGGATAAAATGAAGCTGTGTATTTGTACAACAGGGCTCGCCTGCTCATACCATATTCGGGTGAATCCAATCTTCTTCTCAGATCCAATAACATTAAAAGCGCTTACTTAATTTCCAGTAAATAAGGGATATAAATCTGACCCAACCGTACTTTTGCTTACTCTCAAGTTGATTCAGTTTCTTTCATGCCAGTGAGTTGTTCAATCGTGTACAAGTAATTGTAAGTGCTTTCACAGTTGAATCATAAATCTTTAAAAAACCCTTGTCAATAGCTAATTATAAAAATCTAAAACGGTTTAGCTAAAACGTTTTCGTTATAATTAAAACCCGATAGTACGGGTTTGTTTTTATTTTTGAAGTGGACAAGTTTGTACTAATCCAACACTAATCAACGTTCCACAAACGAACGCGTTTTTGAATTAAAACGGTATATTGTTTTTCCATTTTTTCTGCTCCCGCCTGATTGAGTTCAGCAATCATGCCATCATACATGGCATCAAACTTATCGGCTGAACTTAAGACAGCTTCGGGAATCCGTTTGCGAATAATATCCTGTGTTTTCTGGAAAATGACATTGTAGTCGGAGTCCCCTGGTGTGGGCATGTTATATGCAGCTCCCCAAGGTTTCACCGGGAATTCATCTTCACTCGGAAACAGATCCTTCCATGTTAAAGCCCCATATGCTTTAAGGGTCTCCTTCTCGGCTTGGGTATAGGAAGCTTCAATCTGTTCAGGGAAATTGGTTGTGTAATAATTATCGGTGGAGTCTTTCACACCATCTCCATAACGCCCGGACATATTTTTATATAGTCCGATGCCAGACTCTTTTTGGAACGCGGAAGCATGGTTCGTTTTCTGATCCTGAACCGCTACGGGAATCACACGCTTGCCATCCTTGATCTCGTAGTGCTTACCTTCAATGCCCCGGTTCATCAGAATCTGACCTTCTTCGGAGGCCAAATAATCAAAGAACTGGATGGTACGCACCGGATCAGGGTTTGAAGTCGTTATCCCTACCCCCCAGCCGGATACAAATCCGGTATCCTGGAAAGAATGATCTTTCAAGTCTTCGGACAATGTCACCGGGAAATGGGAGTAGGTTGCCTCCGCTTTGCCCGCCGATTTCAATGCGTCCTCAGCGTCGGCATATCCCCAATCCTGATCAATGAGACCCAGTACGCGTCCACTCGCAATCTTGGATTTATACTGATCTGATTTTTGTACAAAGCTTTCCTGATCCAGCAAACCTTCGTTATACATATGGTTCAACCAGCGGAAGTACTCCTTTTCCTCTGGGCGCTTATAATGTAGCTTCGCTTCATAGGTAACCGGATCAATGAAGTATTCGCCGTCATCCGGCGCGCCTGTCGCCAGAAACGCAGGATTCGTAACGGTGATCATGATTCTCCAGTTGTCAGCATCCAACGTTAACGGAATGGTCGGCTGACCATCCGTCATGGGGTGTTTCTCGCTGTAAGCTCGCAATATATTTTCATAATCCTGAAGTGTATGAACCTTGGGATATCCCAGCTCTTTGAGCACACGATGCTGAATACCGAATCCCCCGCCGGCATCAAAATACTTCTGGTCCACCGCATAATACGTTGGCAATACATAAATAGACTGATCCTCGTTGCTGTATTTCAACCGATTCATGGAATTACCATATAGCTTCTTCAGGTTGGGAGCGTGTTGTTCAATAAGGTCTGTCAGGTCGAGCATCGCTCCAGCATCAACCAGCTTGCTGAGTTCCCCCTTGGGAGAAACGATATCTGGATAGTCTCGACTTGCTGCCATGAGGGATATTCTGTCCTGCCCCCCACTAACGGCAAATTCACCGTTAAGGGTGATGCCTGTTTGGGCTGTAAGGACCTTACCAACCTCATCCTTCATGCCATTCCAGTTCGGACTCGGATCAACACTGAAAAAATCAAATGTAAGTGAAGATGGTGCATCCCTTGCCCCGCCTGTATCCGCAAGCGACATTTTACCGCCAACACCTCCATCACAAGCTGTAAGCAAAAGCAAAGCCATAACCGGCGCCAGTGTGACCTTCCATTTGAAACTGGACATAATGGTAATCCTCCCTATTTCATACGTCTGTCTTATACGGAACGATCTGTTCCTCTCTATAGCTTCATGAATGTCCTCTGCGGCCACGGCCAACAATCCTATTTGTGACCGTGTGGCAGCAGTGGGGATATCCTGAGCTTATCTATATAAGCACTTTATTATAGGTTTACAATCCATTATTAAACCAGTCTTTACATCTGGATATAGGTCTATGCTTTTACCGCGCCAAGCGTCATCCCGCCAACAAAGTACTTTTGCAGGAACGGATACACAATCAGAATCGGAACCGTGACTACAATTGTAATTGCCATTTTGATCGATTCTGGAGAGATTTGTGTCATTTGCTGTGCCATATCATTGGCATTCCGTCCGGCTCCCGAACCTTGTTGTGTACTTTGCAGCACTTTCATCAACTCATATTGCAACGTCGTCAGATGTGCTTTAGAGCCGTTATAAAGGTACGTATCAAACCACGCATTCCACTGACCCACTGCCAGAAACAAAGCAATGGTTGCCAGTACCGGCTTGCAGAGAGGCAAAATGATGCGGTAATAGATTTTGAAATCATTGGCACCATCTAGCTTGGCTGATTCCTGCAAGGCATAAGGCAAACCGTCAATGAATGAACGGATGATAAATACGTTCCAGGCACTGATCATACCAGGCAATACGTATACCCAGAATGTACCGATCAGGTTCAGGTCACGCATCAGGATGTATACCGGAATCAGACCACCCGAGAAATACATCGTCAGCGCCAGTGTTGTAGATACAAATTTCCGAAGACCGAAGTCAGGTCTACTTAGCGTAAAGGCAATCATGGATGAACTGATCAGTCCAAGCAGTGTACCTACAAGGGTACGCATAATGGAGATTTTCAAACCTTGGAGCAAACCTTCATACTGAAAGATCGTCTGATAGTTCTGTAATGTAAATTCACGAGGCCATAAGTAAATTCCGCCGCGTACCGTATCCGCTGAGTTATTGAGCGAGATCGCCAGTACGTTAAGGAACGGATAAAGCGTTACAATCAGCACCATGGTCATCGCGAGGATATTGAATATATCGAACACTTTATCGCCCCGTGTGGCATTGAATGTTTTGTTCGCCATAATGTCTCCCCCTCCCTACATGATGCTTTCTTTGGTGAATTTTTTGAACAAACCGTTGGCCGTAAACAGAAGGATGATACTGACAACAGAGTTGAATATACCTATCGCTGTACCATACGAGAATCGACCCATATTCAAACCGTAATTGAGTGCGTAGAGATCAAGGACTTCCGAGTAATCCAGGACCAGACTGTTCTGTAGCAAAAATTGTTTCTCAAAACCGATGCTGATCAGATGTCCGATGGACATGATGAACAATACGGAAATCGTTGTGCGAATACCTGGCAGCGTAATATGCCACATCTGTCTGAAGCGGTTTGCACCATCTACTCGGGATGCTTCATACAGCTCCTGGTCGATACCTGTGATTGCCGCCAGATAGATGATCGCATTCCAGCCCGTTTCCTTCCACATATCTGAAGCGGTTACAATGTACCAGAACAGATTACCCTTGGCCATAAATTGAATCGGCTGATCAATAATGTTGAGACCGATGAGCAGGTCATTGATTATCCCGCCGTCCGTGGACAGCATCTTGGTAATAATCCCTGCAACAACGACCCAGGATACAAAGTGAGGCAGGTACGATACAGTCTGTACAGCCCGTTTGAAGAACATGCCTTTCATTTCGTTCAGGAGGATCGCGAAGAAAATAGGCACGATAAAACCAACAACTAGTCCCATCATGCTCATCGCAAGTGTATTCCGAAGCACTAGGTAGAACCGGTCATCACTGAACAATTCTACAAAGTGTTTAAAACCAACCCAATCCTGTTCACCGAACGATCTGGCAGGTTTATAGTTTTGAAAAGCCATCGTCCATCCCCATAGCGGAAGATAGTTAAATACGAAAACCCAAGCGACGAATGGCAATGACATAAGATAAAGATACTTCTGCTGCTTCATTCTGTCCCAAACTCCGTTGCGCCTTGGTTTCAAAGGCGGTTTGGGGTCACTGCCTCTTTTTGCGGAAGCGGATTTCTTTGTTAGCGTTTCCATCTCCGTTCCCCCTCCTCTGTTTTTATAAAATAATCATAATCGATAGAGCGTTTTCAAAATACCATCTGGATTTTAGAGAAAATCATATAAAAATTAGATATTCCCCTCTAAAATGAGACATTATTCCGTTAAAATTAGAGATATTAAAACCTTATTAACACTAAAATACACATATAAAGGTTTTTTAACTTTTTTAAGGATAATACCGAAAACGTTTTTTAGAAATCGTTTACCTCATACTTTACACATCAAAAAAGAGACCTTTTCAGGTCCCTCGATGACTCCTATTGATCACAATGTAAATTGAATAGGCTGAAGTTTGAATACGCCTAACAGCTCAGCAGCTGTAACGAAGCTTTCCGGATGAAACAGCTCTCCGCGCACATAAGACAACATCTCTTGAAAAAGAAAAGCGGCTTCCGGACGTTTCATTAAAGCTGTATCGGTAAAAGGAAAAGAAGATACTAGAATCCGGCCCTTTCCTGCTCTGGCCTCAAAGGCATATGCCAACCGTTTCGCCCGGTGAAAATGATCTACCACCTCAATCAGCGGTGTAGCACCCTGCATGGTATCCAGGCATATGGCCGGCGTATCATTCACAAGATGATACCAATGCCAGTCCGAAGCTCCATCCTGTGGAAAAGCTCCGAGAAGAGCCGTTTCTTTTTCCATGTGCATGCCCATCGTAGCGCCCGGCTGGGTAGCAAACATGAGATAATTCCAGAACACGGGCAGGTACTTCGTTTCCACCGAATCATACAGATCCGCTGCAGCTGGCATAAGCCAAACCCTACCGCCGTTCAAGAGAACATCCAGCACATTGGAAGTTAGCGACTTTACGATTAACAGGTCATGCTGACCTTGTTTTAACAAGCGGAAGCCATCCACATGATCTACACAATCATGATATGATTCGACCAACAGAGGCTCTAATTCCTTTACCGTATTCCAGATCCGTTTGATTTTGATCTGCCCATGACGTTCACTCTCTATTTCCATCATCGGGAAAGACCAACCATGCCAACTATTTTGAGCTACCGTAACGACTGCCTCACGATTAGATGATTGCACGATAGAAGGATCAGAACTACCGGGATGAATCGAATCATCCCCATGATTGCAACGCAGCTCAGCCTCCACTCGAAAAGCAGATACACCCTCGCTAGGTGCATGAACCTTCACACTTCCAAGAGACATGACTGAACCGCATGAGATATCCCCGCAGCTCCATTCTCCTTCAGTAACTGTCACATCATCCGTAACCAGTCTCCAGTGAATGGCAGCACACTCTAACATCCTTTTGCCATAATGGGATATGAGCACATTGATTTCAATCAGTTCTCCCGCATAGTACGTACGCCCTCTAGCAGCCAGAAGAATAATCACATCGGCGTTAAATTGTTTCACTTCATCTGTTGTCGTAATTCCTTTATCTTCCCAAAAGACATCCAGAAAACCTGTGGTCGCATGCCCCTGTCCCGGAAAGTCACGGATATCCAGCAGCTGAATTCCCGCTGCATCTGGCGTGCGTCTTACTCGCTCCATCGCTTCTTTAAGCGATCGCATTAGATGTGTGCCCGTTGCCTGCTGATATTGTTCCAGCTTTGCCATCATGCCTTTACGTGCAAGCGACGCTTCGACAGGATCTAACCACGTAGGACGAAGGACACCCGTATATTTCTCTCGTTCCTGCGGACGTACATACATCGTAAATTGTGCATGTTCATGCCCGATCACCGGATGTGATGCAAGCTGTGTAACCGCATGATAATCCAGCGTAGTATCCGGCACAGCTGACAAAACGGATTCCAGCGGGGGATGCCAATTGAAGGACTGAATAAAATAATCGGTCTCTCTTCCTTGAGGTGGAAGCTGTCCAAATCCGGTATTATCCGTATACAGTCTGGAGGGGTCTTTTTCCCGAGCTCTTGCGATCAGCGCATTCAGTTCAGGGTGCCCGTTCGCACCAATCAACTCATTGCCCATTGAGAAAAGGACAAAGGAAGGATGACGGTGCAGTGTTTCCAATAGCCGATCCAGTTCCTGTGCCAGATACGTCTGGATTTCAGGAGGGGCTGATACATCCCGTTTCTCATAAAAGCGTGACCAGTGCGGTAGCTCCGCCTGAACAAGCATCCCCTCTTCATCGGCAGCCTCCCAGAACGGTTCCGGCGGACTCCACCCGTGTAATCTCACATGATTGAAGCCATAAGACTTGGCGATGCGAAACTGCCTTACATAATGCTCATAATCCCAAACCGGATATCCCGTAAGCGGAAAAATGCAGCAGTCGACGTATCCACGCAGAAAGACTGGCGTTCCATTCAGGATTAATTGTTTGCCGTGTGCTTCAAAAGCTCGCATACCGAACCGCTGTTCCACCCGGTCGAGCTCCTGTTCGCCTTGCTGCAAACGAACCACTCCCCGATATAAAACAGGGTTATCATCGCTCCACGCTATGATAACTCTCTCCGCTTCCAGTTCAATCCGATATGACGCCGTAGTCATACCAGTTTCCACACCGTCGCTCCCCGGATCAAGTGAACCGACATTTACACGCTTCTCGGCATTCTGTATATCATAAAGTCGTGGCTTAAACCATGCTCCATGAGGATGTTGGATATCGATAAGCAACTTTAGCGGTGCTACTGAGACGTTGCCAGCAAGATGACTCACCGTGCACTGAACCGATATCGTTCCGCTGGGCATATCAGGTTCGATACGCATCGTTTGCACTCGCTGCAACGGTAGCCTTTCCAGAAAAGCTCCTCCTGTAATACCTCCCCAGGCCGTAGCGGTATGTAAAGAGTGGATGTGGCTGCCCGCGAGAGGTAGCTTCATCGAATTATCGACCCAAATCTCGACACGGTTGATCTCCCCAGGCTTTACCCAATCCGTTACATCCCACGTCTGTTCTGTAAGCAGACTATCCCTCTCACCTGCTTCATACCCATTGAACCAGAGCCTTGAAGTCCAACGCACGCCTTTCAATCTGAATACATAGTACCCGTTCTGAGCATCAGGGGGAACATCTATATCCTGTGCATACCAAGCTGATCCTTCATACTCACGAATTTTGGTCCATGTGTCGATTCTGGCATACCCTGGTGCTTCCCCATACCCCTGCTCTTCCCATGATCCCGGAATTTGAATGGTATTCCATAAGGTATCATCCTTGTGTGGAGGGTTGCATGGCGAAGCGTTCCCTCGTTCTCTTGCTTCTCCAGTCGGCTCAACTAATTGAAATTGCCAGGGTCCGTTCAAGTTGATCGTGTAACGTACAGCATCTAAATCCGTTTGATCCATATCCTGCAGCCATCCCTTCATCTGGACTCTTGTACTTTGTACAGTTAGTCTAAGGTGTCAGGCATTCACGAACCGTTGCTTATTACTGAAGTGCATGGATTATATTATGTTAATCCCCAGCCCAGAGAGGGTCGATGAATAAATGTATTCAGCAACTCCCCGGATCACCGTGGTTATTCATCTTCGTTGTCATAATGATTCGTTTCCCTCGCAAGAGATTGCGATCTGGATTGTTTATATGCGGAAGGGGATTCGCCGACGTATTTCTTGAATTTACCGTGAAAATAGTCCACATTGGCATATCCCACTCTTGAAGCCACCTGATGAACCTTTAACCCTTCATCAAGTAATACTTTTGCTTTCTCAATCCGAACTTTATCCAGAAAGGCGTTAAAAGACTCGCCGGTGTGATTCTTGAACAATTTCCCCAAATAACTGCTGTTATAATTAAACACCTCGGCCAGAACCTCCAGCTTCAGATTCTCCCCCGGATTACGCTGAATAAAATCAATCATCTGTTTCATCACCGTATCCGTACTGCCACCGCCCATGCGTTGAATCAGACGATTCAAATGCTCCGCCGCCATCGCTTTCAGATCAGCCATCGTAAACTGATGATAGACTTCATTAATCAGCACGGAATGATCCTGCATAATGGATTGCATGTGCTGATTCGCTGCAGCAAGTTTGTTGAATGCGAGCGAGAACACTTGAGAGAATGCCGTTTTGATTGCTTGCTCCGTCCAGTGATACGGGACAAGGCACTCCTGCAGCTCTCCAAGCACACGCATGACAGACTCACTACTGCGAATATCCAAGGCATAATATAGCTTGTCCGCCAGTTCAACTTCGTCAGGCTCCTGTAATCCGTCCTTTTCAGTTACAACACCGTTTTCCTCTGTACTAGAAGGAGTAAGCCGCCCTTCATCCCAGCGTTTGATCCGTTCCTCTGTGAAGAGAAAACGTTCTGCAAGAAGGCTGCTTGCCTGTGTATACGATCTGGCAATATCCGTGGTAGACTGTACCGGCTCTCCGGCAGTAGCATACATGTGCACGTTCCATTCTGCAAGCAATGCTTGCAGTTCATCATAGAGGCTTTGTGCCGATGAGTCCTGTGTAACTGCTTCTTGAATTAATAACCCCAAGCCGGAATGGTATGAAAATACGATACCTCTATTCTTCTGATCAAATGCTTCAATCAGTTTGCGTTTCATTTCATTTCCCCGCTGCAAGTCAAGCGCCGCATGGATCTCCAGTAAAATCACTTGATATTGAGGCCAATGAAGTCCAAGGCTGTCTTCTTCCATGCTCCCGGTACCTTGCAGAGAATCAAGCAGAAGCGCGTCTATCTGATGTTCCCTGTACGCAGTATCTTCTCCGGCGTGGCGAGCCTGCATCTCCCGTTCCTGATGAAGCTGTCCCGCAATACGTTCGAGCTCAGCGATAATCTCTTCTTCGTCAACCGGCTTTAGCAGATAACCGTCAACGCCGAAGCTGATCGCTTTTTTGGCATAATCAAAGTCAGCGTAACCGCTCAAAATCAGAAAATGTGCCTCCGGTTCACGCTGGCGGATCTCTTCGATGACTTCCAGGCCAGTCATGCCTGGCATCCGTATATCAATAATGGTCAGGTCCGGCTTGATTTCGTTGAAACAGGCGATGGCCTCGCGCCCGCTTCCGGCTGTAGCCATGACCTGGAAGCTGTATTTTTCCCAATCGATAATCGTGGTCAATCCCTCGCGAATGCTTGGTTCATCGTCTACCAACAATACTTTATACATGCTGGTTCCCTCCTGCTGGCAAGGTGAAAGAAACCTCTGTTCCTTCCCCGTACACACTATTAATCTGTAACCCGGCATTTTCCCCGTATGTCAAAGTCAAACGTTGATGCACATTCCGCATGCCTATCCGGCTCTTCTCCTCCTCCTCAGGGCCGCTGACAAACTGCATCACTTCTGCAAGTCGTTCCGGCGTAATGCCCGCTCCATCATCTTTCACTTCTACCTTGACCATGCGATCCACCATACAAATCAGAATATGAACCCGCACGGTTCCTTCTTTGTTCTCCAGTCCATGCACAATGGCGTTTTCCACAATCGGCTGAATAATCAAAGGCGGGATATACATCCTCTCCACCTCATGGTCCAGATGAATCTCGAAGGCTAACCTGTCCCCATATCGAAACTTCTGAATCTCCAGATAGGAACGCACCATTTCCAGTTCCGCCCGGAAGGTCGTTTTGCCGCTACCAATCTCCAGGCTTTTCCGCATCAGCTTGCCAAGCAACCTGACAATATTCGCAATCTCCGCTTCTCCCTTGATATGAGCCTTCATGCGAATGGATTCAAGCGCGTTAAACAAAAAATGAGGATTAATCTGGCTGGCCATCATTTTCAGTTTAATCTCTTTCTGGGCGATTTCCAATTGGTTGTTCTGTTCTGTTGTTTCGACCACTTGGGTCATCAGTTCGTTAATACTTTTAACCATGTAGTTAAACTGACGTGATAATTGACCGATCTCATCATTCCCGTCAATGCGAGAGGTGACGTTCAAATCTCCAAGAGCCAGCTTGTTCAGATGTTTACTGAGCCGGAGCAAGCGGTTCGAGGTGAGGAAAGAAATGATATACACCAGCAGCAACGCAATTACCAGCACCAAGGTAATAAAAATCATGCCGATCTGGCTGATCTGGTTGGCATCTTTCACGATATTTTTGGTCGCAAACACCGAGATAACCTTCAGCTTGTTGAAGCTCGATCCCGGGCCCAGTTCATCAATGACAATATTCGAGGGTTCACCCTGGAAATCAGCTTCAATGGTTCCTTTAGGTTGGCTCTGGAGGTCTACTCCAAAATCAAGCTCGTCCAGCGTTTTCCCGACCAGTTCGGTATTTTTTGCGGCAACGACGTAACCCTGCTCATCCGTAATCAGCGTTTCAAACTGCTCCTGACGCAGCAAACCATTGAGTTCTTCCTGATTGATTACAACCATCAGTACACCTTCGGTCTTATACTCGGCAAAAGGAACCTTACGCACCAGACTGAGCCTGTGAACCGGATTATCTTCATTACCAGGGATATAAAACCAGCCAATACTCGTTGTTTTCAGCGCTTCCTTATACCAGTATCTCTCCTTGGTTCGTTCATTGACCGGAATAAATTCCAGATTGTTGATCAATGTCGGGTTCGTCGAGTAAAAACGTATCCCTGCAATTTCCCGATATAACCGCCGATATTCCTGAAAATCTTTATAAGCGAGGTAAGCCGAAGTCAGCTCCACCACACTCTTATACTGTCGATTCACAATCTCCTTGAGATCGGTGTTAAACATGAGCAAGTTGGATATGTCTGTAGGCACGCGAAGCATCGTTGCCGTCTGGCTTTTAATTTTATCCACATTGATGATCGTTTGCCCAATGGCATTATCCAGCGCTTGCTGACGAAAATAACTGGTCACTGCGAGACCAATTATCAGTACTGGAACCATGACAACAAGCACATATGAAATGAGCAATTTATGCTTTAATTTGAGATCATTTGTAATACGAATCAGCCGTTTTAACATATCCGCACCTTCCGTTATCTATATAAGCGCTTACAACTTTGAATCATGAGAAACAGATCGTTGGCACCTGCGCATCCATCATACCACATAAATGAAGTATACGATTTGACATTAAAAAGGAGATATAGGACGTTGTTGTTACAGTCGCCTGGTTTAGTAATCCAAAATATGCAGATGCCAAAAAGGCACCCCTGATTAGGAATGCCTTCACGTAGCTTTAAAATGTTTTTTTGATATAACGTTCACGTTTTATCTTAAGGACGAGGAGTGCTTACACCGTTAAGAATCAGCTTCGGATGAATATCTGCGCTCAGTGATGCAGAAACGGCGCAGTATTTCTCTTCTGCCATCTGGATGGCTTTCCAGATCCGGTAATCCGGGATATCGCCGTCTACTTTGAAAATCAGGTCAATGGACGTGAACCCTTTGGGCATATCCTCACTGCGTGTGCCTTGTGCTTCAATCTCAATCGAATCGATCTTGTCCAGAAAAGCATCCAGAATCATTGTAATATCGATTCCCATGCAGCCGCCTAGACCAGCGAGTAACAATTCCATCGGCGTAGCGCCTTGGCTGTCACCACCATATGCCGCTGTGGCATCCATGCCTACCGCATACCCTGAAGGTCCTTCGGAGGTAAACGCTCGTTTTCCCTTCCATACTGTTGTTACATTCATGATGTTTTCCTTCTTTCTATAGTAGTTTACACATACACTGCGATGACAGAATAACCTTCCAATCGCTGTTATCCCCAGATTTTTTGATTCCCTTTCTTAAAGGGAAAATCCGGTGATAAGCGTATGCTTCCGATGTAGCTTTCCTTCAGAAAGCTTTCAGACCGCTTCGCTTCTTCAGGTTTTTTCTGTCCTCTCCGTTAAAGTGTAAAAAAATGTTCAAGAATTATTTTCGGGTAGCTTAAAACTCGGTAATCTGCCGCAGAAATTGACGCGTACGCTCTTGCGCCGGATGTTCGAAAAATGCTTCAGGGCTTGCGGTCTCTACAATAGAACCCTTCGCCATAAAGACGATTTTGTTCGCCACGTTCCGGGCAAATTTCAGCTCATGTGTCACAACCAGCATCGTCATGCCTTCCTGCGCCAGCTCTTTCATCACCGACAGCACCTCTCCAACCAGTTCGGGGTCAAGGGCCGAGGTCGGTTCGTCAAACAGCATCACTTCCGGTTCCATTGCCAGTGCCCGTGCAATGGCTACGCGTTGCTGCTGTCCGCCCGATAAACGGGAAGGATACGCATCTTGCTTGTCCGACAGGCCCACACGATCGAGCAAAAGTCGTCCGCGTTCGACGGCTTCGTCCCGCTTGATTTTTTTCACGGTCACAAGCCCTTCCATCACATTGCCAAGCACCGTCTTGTGCGGATACAGGTTAAACTGCTGGAATACCATGCCGGTCTGGCGACGAATCTCCAGTACCCGGGCACGTTGAACACGCAGCGGATCTGCGCTGTTTACCACAATACCGTTCACTTCGATCTGTCCGCCGGACAACTGTTCGAGTCCATTAAGACAGCGTAGCAGGGTGCTTTTGCCTGAGCCACTGGGACCGAGCAAGACAACAATATCCTTCGCATCTACATGCATATCGATATTGGTGAGCACTTCATGATTTTGAAAACGTTTGGTCAGTCCGGTTGTAGTAATCATCGGTTCTCTCCCCCTTTAGTAAGCCCGGGCAAGCCGGCGCTCCACTTGTTCCAGAATGGCCGAGAAGCCGATGCTCATTATCCAATACATCACGCCGATTGCCAGATAAAATGGCATGTTGACCGCATACTGCGATACCAAAAGTTGTGCAGAACGCAACAGTTCGGTAACTCCAATTGCAGCGACTAACGATGTTTCCTTGAGCATACCAATAAAGGTATTCCCCATCGGTGGAATGGCAATGCGCACAGCCTGCGGGAAAATGATCCGTCTCATTGCCTGAGCCGGAGTCATACCCGTAGCGTATGCAGCTTCCGTTTGCCCTTTCGGTACAGCTTGAATCGCACCGCGAAACGTTTCCGACAGGAATGCCCCCGCATTCAGACTGAGCCCAAGACATGCGGCCGTTAGAGACCCGAGGGTTACGCCGTAATCCACAAGCCCGTAATAGATAACGAATAATTGCACCAGCAGCGGGGTGCCCCGCATGATGGATACATAAAATCTGGCGATCAGCCTTAACCATATGGGGCCTTTAAGCCTAGCAATAGCTACCAGCACCCCGATGATAAAGGCAAAAAACATAGAGATCACCGTGACATAAAGCGTATAATAAGCCCCCTTCAGAAAGAAGGGGATATTCTCGAATACCAGTTCCATGGATCAAACTTCCCTTCGCCTTGCCAGTTCATTATTGCGCAGGCTCTTCACCAAACCATTTTTTGAAGATTGTATTGTACGTGCCGTCATCCTTCATGCCTTTCAGTGCATCGTTCAATGCCGCTACAAGCTCAGGGTTGTCCTTACGCACCGCGATACCAGCCTGGTCACTCTTGATTGCTTCGCCAACAGCTTTAATTTTGAATCCATTTGCATCTATAATCGGTTTCAACGCATACAAGTTGTTGATCGTTGCATCGATCCGTCCGGCATTTAGGTCTTTTAAGGAAGAAATAACATCATCGTACGTTTGAATTGTAAAATCTCCGACTTTGGGCAACACTTCGTTACGCAGATACGTCTCATCGTTTGTGCCCAGACCTACACCGATCTTTTTGCCTTTGAAGTCTTCCAGCTTCGTAATATCGTTGTTGTCTTCTTTGACAATGATTTTAACTTGGTTGGTGATATACGGATCACTGAAATCGAGCACTTTTTTACGATCATCGGTAATCGTCATTTGGCTGATAATCGCATCCAGCTTTTTCGCTTGCAAACTTGGGGTCAGACCCGAGAACTCCTGAGATACAAATTCAACCTTAACGCCGAGACGCTTCGCCACTTCACGCGCGATATCCGCATCAAATCCGTCCATTTCTTTCTTGTCATTCAGGAAGTTGTATGGACGATACGTCCCCATCATGCCGACCTTAATGACACCTGCTGATTTGATCTGTTCCAGTTCGTTACCACCAGATTGTGCTGCATTGTTTGTATTGCCATTCTCCGCCGCTGGTTTGCTACCGCACGCACTCAGTACGAGCACAACCATGAGCAGAATTGCGGTGATAGGCCACCCTTTGCGAATTTTAGTTCCATATGTGTTATTCATGACGTTAACTTCCTCTCATTCATCGTATGTTCTCTTGGTGATTCCATTATTCCCTGTGACTGGCTTAATCATGTGAAGAAGTGTAGAAATGTGAATCCTTCCTGCCTCTTTTGCCTGAAAAATAATGCCCCAGGCCCTGCCGACATTATGTACCGAGCAGGCCGTAAAACTCAAAACTTGCCGCTTCAGCTGCCAACGCTGCAGCGCTCATCTCCGCGAAACGGCTGTGTAGCTCCTCTGAGCCAAACAACCAGCGCGAGATCATGCCTTCGATCATGCTTACAAGCAGTGCTGCACGCAGGGGTACATTCATGTCTGCTGGCAACATCCTCAGCTCGATCGCTCGCTCCATATTGTGGCGGAACGCTATCTCCACGGCATTACGAGTCTCTTCAACTAGCTTTTGGACGGATTCCTCGGTCACAATCCCCTTAAGCAACAACTCCATGAAATATCGGTTCTGCGCAGCAAAGGTGAACAAGCTTGTAAACAGCTTCTCCGAGGCCTTCACCATATCTTCAACCGAACCGGCATCCTTTCGATACCCTTGCCCGATTGCTTCAAGTAGTTGTTCTCTGCCCGTTAACAAAATCTCGGAAGCAATGGCTTCCTTGCTCTTGAAATGCCAGTAAAAGGTGCCTTGAGCGACTCCAGCTTCGCGAACAATATCTGAGATTTTCGTCTGATGATATCCTTGAGTTGCGAATCGTTCCATCGCTATACGAATAATTTGGTCCCGGCGTTCTTCACCGGGTTCCAAACCGCTATTTTTAGCCATTCTTCAAGCCCTCCCGATTGATCAGTCAGTCAGTTAATATATATCCTATGGGATAACTAGGTTTTTGTCAATATAGTTTTAAACAATGGGTTACAAGCATAGAGTTGAAGTGAGAGGCAATTCTGAGCATAATAGAGGATAGTCTTGTTCGAAAGGACAGACATCGTCATAGCAGGACAGGCCTTATGGCTGTCATCTGCATTTCAAGGAGGAAGAGAATTGGACTTTATATCATCCATTATTATGGGCATCATCGAAGGTTTGACTGAGTTTTTGCCCGTGTCCTCTACCGGACACATGATTCTGACAGCTCACCTGCTGGGTCTATCAGAGGACAACGAGTCAGTCAAAACGTTTGAGGTGGTTGTCCAGCTTGGTGCTGTACTGGCTGTTGTTGTACTGTACTGGAACAAATTCATTGATATGTTTCGCTTCACTGGGGGCAAAAGGCCATATTCCCGCCGCCTCAATCTGGGACATATCATTCTGGCGATGGTTCCTGCTGTTGTCATCGGACTTGTGTTCCGGGACTGGATCAAGGCTCACTTGTTTGGTCCGCAAACCGTACTGTACAGCCTTGTGATCGGTGGTATATTGATGATCGTAGCTGAACGCTGGAGCCATAAGAGCTCACGGATTACCACACATGACGTTGATGATATTACCTATAAACAAGCTTTTGCTGTGGGTATGTTTCAGATTTTGGCGTTGTGGCCAGGCTTCTCCCGTTCCGGCTCTACGATCTCGGGCGGCTTGTTTGCCGGTATCAGCCGGGTGGCTGCGGCAGAGTTCACCTTCCTCGTGTCCGTTCCAATTATGATTGGTGCTACGGGATATGATATGTACAAGAGCATTGATCATCTGAAGAGCGATGATTTTCTCATCTTTGCGATCGGATTTATCGCTGCGTTCATCGTTGCCATGCTGGCGATTAAGACTTTCCTGTCTATTTTAAAAAGATTGAGCCTGACTGTCTTCGCTGTGTACCGTTTTGTACTGGCAGCTGTATTCTTCGTGATCTTAATGATGTAACTAGTGTCAAATGAACAAAATGAGTTTACACATCTCACTCCGATGACAGAATAACCTTCCAACCGCTGTTATCCCCAGATTTTTTTGATTCCCTTTTCGCAAAGGGAAAATCCGGTGATAAGCGTATGCTTCCGATGTAGCTTTCTCTCAGAAAGCTTTCAGGCGACCGCTTCGCTTTTCAGGTTTTTTCTGTCCTCTCCGTTTCTGTGTAAACACGGTTCAATTTTTATCAACATCAAACAGATCCATTGATTCAAATTGGAAAATGGCGGCCCTGTCTTCCTCACGGAAGCAGGGCTGCCATTTTGCTATCACTTAATATGTACATGTACCATCATATTTCTATAGCATGTTCAGGATGTTAGATCGTTACTCCCATCGATCAGCCTGAATGCTTCGTTGTCTTCTTCGCTCCTTGAGTCTCCCCAGCCAGCGATATCTATTCAGCTTCTGTTCATGTAACATTTGTTTAACACCCATCATCAACAAGTGATATCGACGGTCGTCATTGTGGCTTAGTTGGTGCATCTCATCTATAATTTCTCTGCTCATGTGGCTCTTGTTCACTCCAATATTCAGTTTGTTCTATCAAGTATACCGAACGATACTGAACAAATTCTAAACAAGGCTATATAGATGCTTGCCAAAGAAACAGGATATGGAATGATAAACACTCGTCAGAACTGAATCATCCCCCACATGTCTGAGAACAAGTAGGGGATGAGGTCTGCACTGAAACGCTATAAAGGTCCATTAAGCTATATCAATATAAATATCAATTGTCACATATAAGACTATCTGTCTTATACTTTGGATTCAAGGGTCTCCAGGTACTCAGAGATTTGCGCAGGGGTTTTTGCCCATTTACTGTGAAGATGTGCAAGCTTTTTGCCGTTCTGGAACACCAGCAGGCTTGGAATGCCACGTACACCGTTCTCATCAGCAAACGGCTGGAACTCTTCTGCATCCAACGCATAGAAGGTTTTGTCGGTGTGCTGATCCATAACGTCACCGATGAACCGATCCAGGTTTTTGCAGTCCGGGCACCAAGTTGTATCAAATTTAATGACCGTCATGCCATCAGAGTTAATCAGGTCGCGGTATTGCTGTTCACTTTGAATTCTTTCCATATCTATTCTCTCCTTATATCGTTCTAGTTAATAGTTGTACTTTTTGTAGAAATGGTTCAGTTCATGGTTCGGGCTTCTTATCTTGTACTGCTTCTACCTGATTTTATTGTACCTTAAATAGTTACATTTGAAAACAGGCACCCCACTTCCACTCATTAGCGATGCTGGGTGTAACGGTTGGCAGGACTCTGCTCCCGTATGACCTGAATCTCGGCAGTGGTGAGCGGAGTTGATGAAGCAGCAGCCATGTTATGCAGCAATTGTGTTCTGGAACTGGCTCCTGGAACGACAGCAGCAACGGCAGGATGCGCAAGGGCATAACGGATGGCCGTCTGTGCCATACTGCGATCATCTGTGACCAGCGCAGCCAGGCCTTGGCGAATGTGATGTAGCTGCTCTGGCGTGTAGTCCAAGTATCCTTTGTCAGCCTTCGCCGTTCCCGATTCTGCCAGTACACCACTGGCAACCGGGCCGCGAGCGATGACACTGATTTCTTTTTGCTCAAGTAAAGGTAATACTTCCTCTTCAGCCCGGCGATCCACTACACTGTATTGGTTCATCACGCTGACAATGGACGACTTCTCTACATACTCCCGAATCACGTTAGGACGAATGGAAGAAATACCGTAGTATCGGATAAGTCCTTCCTTCTTCAACTCCTCAAACGCCTCAATCGTCTCCGCGATTGGATCATCCAGGGTGCCTCCATGAAGCTGATACAGATCAATGTAATCGGTCTGCAGTCGTTTGAGGCTTTCATGCACGGCCTGTTTAATATAAGCTTTGGACGGGTCCCATGACCAGCCTTCCTTCCCAGGAATGCGGCGGTTACCCACTTTGGTTGCCAGAATGACTTGGTCCCGGCGCCCTTTGATCGCTTGTCCCACGATCTCTTCGTTCCGTCCGGAATCATACAGATCGGCTGTATCCAGCAGATTAACCCCAAGATCCAGCGCTTCGTGAATCAGTTCCACCGCAGGTTTCAGTTCCGTTCCGAGCGACATACAGCCCAGTCCGATCTCCCCCACCAATAATTCGGATGTGCCCAAACGATTTCTTTTCATGGTTGTGTGCAAACGACCATTTTCCATAAGTGCATCTCCTCTCTATACGTTCTGCAAGTACTCATTGTATCATTCTTGCTGGAAAAAATCGCATAGGTGCCCCATTCCCCGTGACGCTCAGGCAACACAACAGAAAAACCCGGAACGATCGTCCCAGGTCTCTCTGATGTTGCTCACCATATGCGCTTGCAAGTAGCAAGTAAGTACATGCAAGCTACTTATATATTTACCTTTGTGTAACTCAAGTTAATTGAGGTATCACTCAATTTCTCCACTCTTGGTTGCTAACCTCCACCCGCGGTCTAGCGGTACGAGCTGATGATCCGTTCTTTTTCACCATATTGGATACGGTGCTAATGACCTTGTCCCTGGCCTGTTTATTCCTCATCAGATACGTTACGCCAGCACCAATCGCCGTCATAAGCAATTTGCGTTTCGACATGTAACTCTCCTCCTTTTGCATTCATGTACATTGTGTCTTGTTTGAATTTTACCCGATATAGCACAAACGAAACGATATCCAAGCTTGCCTGTAAAAATAAAACGTTTCTCCAACTGGATCACTCTGATGTTTCGATTCGGCAGAACAAAAAAGATGATCACCGAAATGAAGAATGGTTCGGTGATCATCTTTTGCTCGTTATTATGCTCCTTAACGTGAGCCTATATAAGCGATTCAGGACTTTGTTTTGAATTCATATGAGCCTGCTAGGAGCTTATTAGGAATCAAGTAGTGGTTTCATATACTTTATTGAGTTGCTATTGCCTTAACCTCTTGTCATCAGTCCGATGGTCGGGCTACCTGGCTCATCTCTTCATGCTTGTAAGTTGAGCCATCGGCGGTCAGATAAAAATGACCGGTCGGGTGCAACTCTTCGTTCAACTCATAGACCAGCGGAATGCCTGTCGGGATGTTGAGCGCCATCACGTCTGCTTCGGACAATTGGTCCAGATGCATGACAAGTGAACGGAGCGTATTGCCATGCGCGGAGATCAGTACCCTTTTTCCCGAAGAAACCATCGGTTTAATCTCTGCATCCCAGTACTCCAACACACGCTTGGACGTATCCATCAAATTCTCTGTACGCGGGATGGTGCAACCGAGACGCTTGTACTTGTCCAGATCCTGCACATACCTGTCGTCATTCTCCTCGAGAGGTGGCGGGGAAATGTTAATGGAACGACGCCATTCATGAACCTGATCTTCCCCATATTTTACAGCCGTCTGTTGCTTGTTCAACCCTTGCAGCGCACCATAGTGGCGCTCGTTCAGCTTCCACGTCTTCTCAATCGGAATCCACATAAGGTCCATCTCATCCAGCGCTATATCCAGTGTACGAATGGAACGTTTCAATACTGAAGCGTAGGCACAGTCAAAATCAAACCCCTGCTCTTTCAGGATTTTCCCGGCCTTACGCGCTTCTCCATACCCGTCCTCAGTCAGATCCACGTCCGTCCAACCTGTAAACCGGTTTTCCACGTTCCACATGCTCTGTCCATGGCGAATCAATACTATTCTGTACATCACGTGACCCTCCTTCCTTGGATACATTACCCGCAGAAGCAGCGAACTTATACATCATTAGCCCTACGCGTAATTGTTGAATACTGCTATTCTAGGCTCATTCCGATCTCATTTTCAGCTCAGTTAGAACATGATTCATACTATGAACCGTTAATGGCATAAAAAGAAATCAAAAATCAATAATACGGTGCCATCATCAAGTAAACGACTACACCTGTAGAGCTGACATAAAGCCAGATCGGCATGGTCCAACGTGCAATTTTACGGTGCTTCTGCAACTGGTTTGTCCAGCCCCATACTAACGTGAACAGCGCTAGAGGCACGATCAGGGCAGCCAGAATGCTGTGTGTGATCAAAATGAAGAAGTAGATCGAACGTACGATGCCTTCGCCGCCAAACTTGGACGTTTCCGGAGACAAATAATGGAACGTCAGATACGTGACGAGGAACAGCAATGTTGTTGAAAAGGCCGCTAAAATAAAACGTTTGTGCAGCTTGACGTTACGTTTGATAATCGCAATCAGCGCAGCCAGCAAAAAGATAAAGGTAAAGCTGTTAAACACGGCATTAAAGCGTGGTAACACGGTAATGTCGAACGTAACCTCGCCTTTGTACCCGATCGATGGTGCGAAAAACAATAACAAGATGATAACGTTAGCAAGAATGGAGATGGTAATAATGATACCTGCGAAATTTTTATTACTGGTCGGGGTGATCTGATTCGATGATGTGTTCAGGTTCCCTCTTTCCTTGTTAGCCAATGCAAAATCCTCCTCATATCCTAACTTTCTGTATTCTATATCATTATATCGCGGCAATTCAGGGCTGTTAAGTGACAACACTCTGAACAAAAACAGGCTGTCCTTACGTATAAATGCCCGTTTTAGGAGGTTTTCATGCCTCTTCGAGCGAGTACTATTTTACCCAAGTCTTAAACTGTGGTATAATTAATGCACTTAATCACATACGCGTCGACTATGGAGGAGCCTGTCACCAAGGGCCCCTCTTTGTCTTTTACAGGCACGGAACGGTAACTTGTTATCGTTGTTCCGTGCCTTTTGTTATGTTCAAATTGGGTGGAACAGGGATGTTTTCCCTTGGGAAAGGATATTCTAAGGTTGCCGCGATCAGAGAGGAGAAACCATCTGTGGAATTTATTTTAGTTCTTGCCCTTATTTTGATCTTCACCAAACTAGCCGGTGATCTCTCCGTTCGGTTAGGCCAGCCATCGGTGCTGGGTAAACTTATTGTGGGTGTTGTTATTGGACCTGCCCTACTGGGCTGGGTGGATAAAAGTGATTTTGTGCATTATATGGCCGAGATCGGGGTATTATTGCTCATGTTCATCGCGGGTCTGGAAACCGACCTGGAGCAATTGAAGAAAAACTGGAAGTCCGCTTTCGCTGTCGCAGTGGGCGGGGTTATTTTACCTTTTATCGGAGGATATGGTTCAGCGATTGCTTTTGGCATGTCACAGACTCATGCATTGTTCTTTGGATTATTGTTCTGCGCAACGTCAGTAAGTATTTCCGTGCAAACCTTGAAGGATATGAACCAGCTTGGTTCACGTGAAGGCACCACCATTCTTGGGGCAGCGGTAGTCGATGATGTGCTCGTCGTTGTACTGCTCGCTGTCATGATGAGTGTACTTGGAACAGGTGGCGGTGATGTTTCTATTGGCTTGCTCATTGGCAAAAAGCTGTTGTTCTTCGTCATCATCGTTGCAGCAAGCTGGCTGCTTGTACCACGTATAATGAAATGGATGGCTCCGCTGCGGGTTACGGAAACGGTGATTACAGCCGGACTCATCATCTGTTTTGGTTTTTCATATTTTGCAGAATGGATGGGTGTTGCAGGGATTATCGGTGCATTTGCAGCAGGGATTGCGATTTCTCAAACTGGCTTCAAGCATGAAGTGGAGCAAAAGGTGGAACCAATCGCATACAGCATCTTTGTACCTGTCTTTTTCGTCAGCATCGGACTGAATGTAACTTTCGAGGGCGTAGGCTCACAGATTGGCCTGATCATCGTCATCAGTATCGTTGCCATTGTCACCAAGCTTCTTGGCGGAGGGGTAGGTGCTCGGTTGACGGGTTTTGACCGTTCTTCTTCGATAGCCATTGGGGCAGGCATGATCTCCAGAGGGGAAGTTGCGCTTATCATTGCCTCGACCGGACTTGCATCTGGCTTACTTGATTCCGAATATTTTACCAGCGTTGTAATCATGGTCATTGTCACCACACTGGTCACACCACCGTTGCTGAAAATCACTTTTGCCCGTAAAAAAGGTGAACAACGTGTGGAACAAGGGATCGAGGATTCACATCAGAACGGATGAGGATGAAGGGGTGTGGAAGCGTTGCTCCCTTTTAGCAGAAACGGTTAAACGACTTGGTTGTTCTTCCAATCCGACATAAACTTACTCATAGTAAAAGCGGTACTTTCTGTGTTAAGCCCGAGACATCCTTACCATAATGAACTCACTCTTAACTCACTCTTTAGAACTTACTCATACGTGTGGTTTAAAATCTTCATGAAATTAAACTACACAACTTAGTAGGCGCAGGCGGTAAGCGGGAGTAGCATCAAAACCGGGTCTAGGTTATACTTGGAATTATTGTAGAAAAAGCAGCTATAGATGTTAGTAAATAGATATTAATTAGTAGACGGTGATTAATTAATCGGTCGTGAAGCACACGCCGCTTTGTCCATTTTTCTAACCTTCCAATGATGGAGGCAGGAAAGATTGGGTAAAGCGGCTTTTTACATTTTTCCACTAACTCTTCTAGGAGGTAATCATGCCATGAGCACAATAAGCCAAAACTTTGATGAGGCATATGAAGAATGGGTCAAAGCACTGCTCACAAAAGAAACCAACCCCCGCGTTCGATCACGGATTGAACATGGGCTTGAACATGGCACCTTGGAGTTTCTGCGCTCCGTCTGGTTCCCCGTCATGAAAAATTTCAACCATCTGCATCCGGAATGGGAAGTTCGGGATTTTCACAACGGTTATCGTTATCTGGATCTTGCCTACATACCAGGTAACGGAGTGAAGGGCGGGATTGAGATTCAGGGTTACGGGCCTCATGCTCGTGATCTTGATGTGAGACGTTTCAAAGATTTATGCTGGCGACACTGTCTGCTAACATTGGATGATTGGACTTTTCTGCCGATTGCTTATCTCTCCATCAAAGACGAGCCAAAACAGTGTCAGCAACTGGTGCTCGCTTTCATGGGTAAATTTATGGCTTCAGATGCGCCTGCATCCTTGAACTGGTTGGATGCTGAGGCCGTAAGGTATGCGAGACGCATAATCCGGCCGTTTACACCTTTGGAATTGGCAACACATCTGCGTATCTCTGACGTCCACACGAGAAGGGTTCTACGCAGCCTGTTAGACCAACAAATAATATATGTCGCGAGCGGCAATCAGAGGTATCGAACTTATGCTCTACGAACGTAAAGCGAGTAAGTGCATGTAGCTCGGACGAGTCTCGACTGCGCAGTCTTAGTTCCTGAGTGCAAGTGCAGTGTTAGCGCGTGTTAGCGCGTGTCATACCATACACATAGTGAATGTGGTGCAGTGGTTCAGTTGTTCCGTGGTGCAGTGGTTGGACGTGCTTGGAAGACGTTGTTCCGTGGTGCAGTGGTTGGACGTGCTTGGAAGACGTTGTTCCGTGGTGCAGTGGTTGGATTCGCTTGGAAGACGTTGTTCCATGGTGCAGTGGTTGGATTCGCTTGGAAGACGTTGTTCCGTGGTGCAGTGGTTGGATTCGCTTGGAAGACGTTGTTCC
>NZ_JBFRFN010000015.1:0-154462 GCF_052114825.1 Paenibacillus sp. 2TAF8 | reverse complement strand
GCCCTGTCTCTGACAGGTACTTTTGTCGATACGCTTTTACGTACAGATTTCGCCATACGCAAGTATCCTAGCTACGCAGGGGCTTGGCCCCTCCTGCGACCGGACTTTCACCGGCTAGAAGATGCGTGCTTTGCTGGGCACGCCTCACAAAAAAAGCAGGACCAACCCTTCTTACATGGGTTAGTCCTGTTTTTGTTTTTGTGTTTTTTTATATTTACATTTCATTTGTTATGTCTACTTCTAAATTGGTAAGCCTTCACAGAGCAAGTACAATTAGAACCAGTCATCCTTCATTTCACTTTCATCTGGTTGCCCCATCAATACTGAAGCTTCCCCCGCATGCAAAGTGATCGTTTCTGTCTGTTCTACCGCTTGATCCAGCCATTCGGGCAGATGGCTCATCGTTGCTTCAATTTTGTCCACAATCCGAAGATTCGGATTGGTCGATGGTGATTTTGGAACAAACAATGTACAGCAATCCTCATAAGGCAGAATGGAGATATCATACGTACCAATCTGTTTCGAAAGTGAAATAATCTCCTGCTTATCCATCATAACCAGCGGTCTCAGTAGAGGCAGGTCTGTAGCGCGTCCAATGACATTCATGCTAGGAAGAGTTTGGCTCGCCACCTGACCCAAACTATCGCCAGTGATCAGTGCTAGTGCACGTTCGCGTTCTGCCAGTTTAGTCGCAATTCGTAACATGGAACGGCGCATCAATGTAATAATCAGATTATCCTGACCCAACTGGGTGAATGCGGTCTGAATCTCCGTAAAGGGAACGAGATGTAATTTGATCGTACCCGCATGATCTGCAAGAGCACGGGCCAGATCAATTACCTTTTCTTTTGCACGTTGACTTGTAAAAGGATAACTATAAAAATGCACACACTCGACTTCGAGCCCTCGACGCATGGAAGACCAAGCGGCTACAGGACTGTCTATCCCTCCGGATAAGAGGACCATCGCCTTGCCATTCGTTCCAAGCGGGAATCCGCCTGCGGCGGGAATAACTTCACTGAAAATATAAGTGCCCTGTTCGCGGATTTCTACACGCAGCTCAATATCAGGATTACGAACATCGACCTTCAACTGTTGGAATTTTCTTAAAATCGGTGAACCAACCAAATGATTTGTTTCATGAGAAGAATGCGGAAAGCCCTTCCACACTCGGCGCGCATTTACCTTGAAGGTCGTGACTTCGCCGAAGTCCTGAGCACGTTCATCCATAAACGCAACCGCAGTTTGCACAATCTCGTCTATCTCGGAAGGCGTTACTTTCACAGGGCTGATAGACGCTACACCAAATACACGTTTGAGCACGGGAATAAGCTGTGTGTGGGATTCACCGCCAAGATCCACGTAGACTCTGCCATATTCTTTACGCAAACTTGCACCCGGATAAGGCTTAAGCAACGCCTTGACTTGAGTGATGATCGTTTTCTCAAATCGCGCACGATTTTTTCCTTTTAACATAAACTCTCCAAAACGGAGAAGCAGCATATCATAATTCAACATTTAATTTACATCCGCCTTTCGAGTGGCCGTAATTGTTCCACCATCTGATGCAGTGCCTTTTCCAGCATGGCTGCATCCTCTTCTGTATGTTCGTCACCGAAACTAATTCGCAATCCCCCAGCGGCACAGGCAACATCTCTTCCCATGGCAAGCAGCACCCGGCTTGGCTCAGCCGAACGCGAGGAGCATGCCGATTGGGTAGACACCGTACAGCCAAGTTGCTCTAGGGTATGCAATGCTACTTCTGCTTTCATAGCAGGATAGGAAAAATGTACAATATGTGGTGCTCCGTTTGGGGTACTATTGAGTTGARGCTCTGGGATAGCAGCAATCGTCTCCATCACCCGATCTCGGAGGATGCGGATGCGTCTTGAAAAATCAATCTGCCCCTCTGCTGCGATCCGCATCGCCTTGGCCATGCCCACAATCAGAGCTGTATTTTCCGTGCCCGCCCTGAACCCATGCTCCTGTGAGCCGCCAGACAGAAGTGGTGTAAGCTCTACGCCACTTCTCACATAGAGAAGCCCGGCACCCTTCGGTCCACGAATTTTATGAGCGGACAAACTGTACAAATCAGCCTTCCATTTGGCTGGTGTAACTTGCATTTTTCCGAAACCCTGAACACCATCTACATGAAAAAGGACTCGCGGCGCGTTTTTTTTGAGCAGATTACCAATCTCTTCTACTGGATGAATCGCACCAGTCTCATTGTTCACATGCATCAGACTAACAAGCACGGTATCCGGACGAACAGCTTTCAGTACCTGCTCCGCAGTAACGATACCCGATGAATCTACAGGGATAAAGGTTACATCCCATCCCCATTGCTGTAACTGCAGCACACTCTCATACACAGACGCATGCTCCGTTGCTGTAGTTATAATATGTTTTCCCCTTGAGCTATAACGAAGCGCAGCACCCTTGATGGCCAGATTATTACTCTCCGTTGCCCCTGATGTAAATACGATTTCATCTGCTTTTACACCAATTGTAGCAGCACAACCTGCCCGTGCCCGGCGCAGTAATTGATCTGCACGTTCACCATATCCATGAATCGACGACGCATTTCCGAACTGTGCTTCCATAATTTCCGCCATCGTGCGAACTACATCGGGATATGGAGGTGTCGTTGCAGCATAATCAAAATATTTCAAAACGAGGTGCACCTTCCTTATCAATACGTTCATGAACCTATAGTGAGCATTGTACCACGATCTCCTTACAACACAAAAAAAAGACCAACTGAAAGTAGGCAATGAAGGCCTGCCTTTTAAGCTGGATCTCTTTGTTTGGACTTGCTTAGAAGAAGTCGGTTTAGAGGGAATATTTGGAACGAGCCCGCTCCACTTTAGTGATATAATTCTGTGTTTCCACAGGCAACAAATGAAGCTTGCTCATCAATTCATCATCATTGGTAACGCCCAGTCTGGACAGCCGACCCGGACCAGCGTTATAGGCTGCCAATGCCATTTTTTCCTGCCCGCCAAAACGCTGGAGCTGAAGTGATAAATATTTGGTACCTGCATCAATATTTTGACTCGGATCGAAGGAGTCACTCACACCGAGTCCAGCTGCCGTACCGTCCATTAATTGCATCAGACCCTTGGCACCTGCAGAAGAGACAACACTGGGATTAAAACCTGATTCCGTATCGATGACCGCTTTGATTAAAGATTCGGGTACGCCGTACTTCACACTGGCCTGTGAGATCAGTGATTCGAAATCCGTAGGCACGGATTTGCCGGAATCAGCTTGTCCCGTATTGTTCACAGCAAGCAGTGATTCTAGACTGTCTGCTCGCGAAGAACTTACGGTATTCAGATCCGGACTATAGGTACTGCCGAGCTGTAGCCACAACAAGCCGTCGTTCGATCTCTTGGAGCTCAAAGGCTGATTCTCAGTATCGTTCATACTACGAGTGTCCGCATTTAACAATCCATCCATCATATTAGAAAAGTCTGTCGTCGAACCAGTTTGCACAGCTGATCCGCTCGTTGGGTTACTCATATTAGACAATTGCAGCTCCAGTAATTGCCGCGAACTGCGTGGATCAATTTGCATGGGTTATATCCACTCCCGTTTCATTCAAGCTTGATGACTTTATTCTACATTGTTTTACAGACAGGTTCCATCTTTTTCATAAAAAATAGCTGATAAGACGTTTGAATATGCGTGAATGCGAAAAAAAACCTTCTGATTCACTATAAGGAAGTGAATACAGAAGGTTTTTCTGAAATTCTTTCTAACATTCTTTCTAAATCCCTGTGGTCTGAGGATAACCCTCATCCCATGATTGGGTATCTGCTTTTTTAACGTGCAAAAGGAATCATAAAAAAGTAACTAAGTGTAGCGACGATACCCAATCCGATCGACCATGCTCCTGCTGTTTTTCGGCCATTCACGAAGGCAAAATAGCCAAGTACAGCCGCTGCCGGACCCAGTACAATAGACCACATAAACAATGATGCAATACCAAAAGCAAGACCCATATAACCTGCAACGCGGCCCGAAGACTCCATTACACGATCAGCTTCATGTTTTTGCGGTATTGAGTCTGACTGCACACGGTCGACACGAACGCTATCCCTTTTTCTTACCGTTGTCTGTGGAGCAATCTCCGCCCCATATTCCTCACGATATGCTTTTCTTGGGTAATCTACACGCTCGCGCTGTTGTTCACTTTTCGCTTCTGTGTTGTAACGATCCAGATGTTCGTCTTTGAAGTCTTCATTCTTCACGTGAAAGCACCTCCGTTAATAATTGGATGACTGCTTACTTAGGTCTGAATGTATGGCAGCAAGTGGCTGAAGAGGTACGTGCATGATCATGATGATCAGAGTCGAACGTCTCTCCGGCAAATTCCTCATGCAGACGACGGGTAGCATGCTGGTCAATGTCAATCATGATGGCATCGGCCTGGCAAAAGTTATTTTCTCCCCAGAAATTACAGTTGGAGACGCTGCATTTGACAATTGGTTTGTCATGGCTCATTTTTTATCACCTCGACACCTATTGTTTCCCCGCCATAAATCCGATATTCTCCGTCAAAATGTCAGATGATAACATGTCGGGATCAGCATGCGCCCAACGTCCATTTCCATCAAAAGACTTTTAAATTCGAATCCAAAACATGAAAAAAAACCGCCACAAGGGCGGTCTGTGTTTTACATATATTTAAGCGTGGTTACGTTGATTTTGCATACGACGCTGGGTCAGATAGTCACTCTCATAATATGCCAAGTCGTCACGCAGTTCTTCATAAGTCTTGGAAATTTCCAGAATAACGTCGCGCACCGAACGAATCGGCTTGTCACGGAAACGGATGGCATCCTGACCTGTGTAAGCATATCTTCCGTCCTCAGAATAGCACTCATTTTTCGGATAGAAAAAGCTGTTTACGCTTTGGTGATACGTATTATAAAGAGCCTTTTCGGCAAATTCGACATCAAAGTTGGCACGACGCAGCACAACGCCAAGTTTTTCGTAAGAAACTTCAGAAAAAACGAGCAAATGACGAAGATCTGAAAGGAATCCTTTGTAGAAGGCGGTTGATTCCTCCGTCTGGTTCTGATCCAGTTCAGGCAAAGCATTTTCATTCAAAAACTTTTCGATCCGATCGATCGCCGGTTTTAACTTTTCTCTGGTTGACTCACATGTTTTCTGTACATTGGCTGCTGACATAAAGGTAGCTCCCCCTTAAATAAGTCCTTACATATTTACATACAGGTCGGCCAAACCGTGTTTGTTCCCTGACCTTTGAATACTCAGATATAATCCTACCATAAAAAGTTGACGAGCGGTATCCCTTAATCGCGCTTTCCATTTCTGTCATGAAACAGGCTCCGAAACCGGTTGGAGGACTCAAAACTCTTTGCATAAAAATATGTGCTTCTCCTAACGATAACTACATCCGTGATGACGACCATGTGTCTTGGCATGCCGAATGGTCATTGTCCAAAATGAACGAGGAGGTTCTGTCTATGTCCAGACCAAAGTGGATAAACTGGGCTCTTGCAGCAGGTGCAGGCGCTTTAGCACTGACTTTACTGCTTCCCACATCCAATCGCACCGTACCACAACCGAGTGCTATGCAGGAAAATCCTCAGAAGGAACATGCAAGCAAACAGCGTTTGAAAGTTCAGGATATCAAAGCCACTGATCTGCTGACCCGTGTAGATGCCAAACAGCACCTCGGGATCATATTGGATAAAACGAACACGATGACTGATGCACAGGTGACCCGCTATATAAAAGAACTTCAAGACTCACACGGACACATTCGATCCATTCAGCTTATGAAAATTCATGGGTCACCCAGCAGGAATTTTGACCGCACGTTCAAACAAGGAAGCAAGCTAGAGCAACAAAGATTAAATCATGCACTGAATTTAGCAAAAAAAGCGGTAAACAAGCGTCAAAGCTTCGAGTCCTCTTCATTTCCGATTGGTAAAGAAAAATACTTTGTGATGGGACAGCCCTCCAAGGATGGCAAACGAGCGATCATCGCTCTGTTTAGTCAAAGTGTATTAAATGCGGTTGAGCAACATCAGCGCAAAAACTTGCGAATGATCCCGTATCCGCGAGAAGGCAAATTTAAAATTGAATCGGTACACCCCGACACCTTAAATGAGATTACGGTAAAGACAGGACACGACAATGCCAATGCAAGCCATTTTTACGAAAATGAAATCGTCATTCGTTTCCGGCAAGATCCCGGTGAGCGGGATATGCGTATTATTCGTTCAGACTTGAAGATGCAGTCTGCCCGCAAACTCGGTTATACGTATGTTTTTCGGTCTGAAACGATGAATTATAAGCAATTGCGGGATTATTTCGGAAGCAAATGGAATCCGTTATATATGGAACCCCACTATATGTACTTAACCAACGAAACGGTTGCTGAACAACCGGAAGTACCTATACCTAACGATGTTTTGTTCTCGGATTATCAGTGGAATCTGCCTGCCATCGAGACAAACCGAGGGTGGAATATTACCAAGGGGAACAAAGATGTTATTGTAGCAGTAGTTGATACAGGGGTTGATGTGAACCACCCAGATCTTAAGGGCAAATTGCTCGAGGGATATAATGTCGTGAACCCAGGAAGCAAACCGCTGGATGATGTCGGTCATGGCACCCATGTCGCTGGTATCATCGGAGCCATTGTGAACAATAACGAAGGTGTAGCTGGCATGAGCTGGTACAATAAGGTACTTCCTGTCAAAGTACTGGACAACTCGGGATCGGGTACAACGTATGCGGTTGCTGAGGGAATCATCTGGGCAGCGGATCATGGCGCCAAAGTCATCAATATGAGTCTGGGTAATTACGCGGATGCTCAATTTCTTCATGATGCCATCAAATACGCTTTCGACCGGGATATCGTGCTCATCGCTGCAACCGGCAACGATAACACCGAGCGTCCTGGCTACCCTGCTGCCTATCCCGAAGTTTTTGCTGTCTCTGCCACAGACCCGGACATGAATAAAGCCTCATACTCCAACTACGGCGATTATGTGGATGTGATGGCTCCGGGATCAAGTATCGCAAGTACCTATCCGGACAATCAATATGCTGCTTTGTCAGGTACGTCTATGGCCAGTCCGCACGTTGCGGCGCTCGCAGGATTAATCCGCTCATTAAATCCAGATCTGACCAATACAGAGGTCATGGATCTGATGCGGCAGAGTGTAATTGATCTAGGTGAGCCCGGCCACGATAAGTACTATGGCTACGGGCAGATTGATGTATACAAAGCATTGCAGGCCGCATCTGGAAGCAGTGCTCCGCTGCAGTTTTGGCCGCAGCATGTCAGACAGCAGATGGATAACACGATGAAAAAATATAGCCGATAATGGATATAAGTTAAAAACAAAAGCAGCTGCGCCCCGGGGCGTATGCTGCTCTTTGATTTGATTCTTTTTCCCGGGGCGTTAACTGCGACTAGCGCTTGCGAGAAGTTGAGCGAGCTTTGCTTGATTTTTTCACGGATTTTTTCTTGTGACTGGATACATACATTGGACCTTCTTCTCTTATAACAACTGGATACATGTGGTGAGGAATCGGAACACAGTGGTGTTGCTTCACAACTTCAATCGGGTGGATGACAGGTACGATCTGAGGAATGTAATAATCCTGAACAACCTGAATCGGATCACATACAATCGGTGAAACCTGTGGACAACAATGGTTCATCATTTCAAACCAACTCCCTTTCAAGTGATACTATAACCTATTGCAGGGAAGACGATGTGGTATGGATGGATGTCCATATTCCTAAAAATTAAATGAGCGGTAGCCTGTCCGCCGTTGCCCCGGCTTGTTGCGAGGAGACACTCTCGATGACAGTACACAATATACGAAGCCCTTGCGTCAGAGCTTCCACACTGGTCACAGTGAAGCATATCCTTAAACTGGATGTGTCACTCTCCGCTACATAACAGGCTGAACCAGGCAAAAAAGACACGCCCGCAGCAAGAGACTGCCGATGCAACTCATGTATGTCCATATTCCCCTGGAATTCTAGCCACAAATTAAGCCCTCCATCGGGAAGACGCCACTGCATGTCTCTCGTTGCATAGTGTTGCAGCACCTCTGAAGCAGCACACAAGCGTGAGTATAGCTCTTCTCTGAGCTGATATACATAAGCATCGTACTGATTATGTATGTAAGCCTGCAGTGCCTTCTGCGTTAATAGCGGACTCCCCAGATCGGCCGTTGATTTGGCGGCTACAAGCCGGGTGAGCACACTCCCATCCGCTATAGCGCAAGCTACACGGCAACCTGGAGACAACACTTTACTGAAACTTTTAATGTAAACGACATGTCCTGCACTATCCATAGATTTGATGGAAGAAGGAGGTGGATCACGAAAATATAAATCTGCAAACGGGTCATCCTCCAGAATAAGACAGTGATAACTTTGTGCAATGTTAAGCAACTGGGCTCGTCTTCTGGCACTCATCGTTACCCCTGTTGGATTATGATAAGTAGGGATCGTATAGATCAGCTTCGGCGGATAGGTGTCACACAAGCGAGTGAGCAGATCGATACGCATACCTTCGTTGTCCATAGGAACAGTGATGATTTTGGCCCCTCGGCTCGTAAACACATCAATAGCACCCGTATAAGTTGGTGCCTCCATATATACAACATCACCAGGACCGATAAATGTACGTGCCACCAGATCAATCCCCTGTTGTGCACCGCTCGTAATTAACATTCTTTCAGGCGTGACTTGAAGTCCGCGCGCAGCAAAATGTGTTGCAAATGTCTGTCTGAGTTCCCAATCTCCCTGAAATGATCCATAGGCCGCCATTCGCTTCGCATGATCTGATGATAGGTGATAAGCACTGTCAATAATATCACGCGTAGGTAATAATTCAGGCTGGATTGCTGACATATGCAGTTCATAGCGGACTTGCGGGGATGCGTCAAAATGCCTCCACAGTTGCGCTCTGGGCAAATAATCAACCAATGTCATCTGCCAGTTCAGCGATGCGCCCGAGTCACTGTTGCTTATTCTGTGGCCAAGATCTCCATGCTCCGTGCGATTGATTTGTGTAGATGACTCAACTCCGGCTACGTAACACCCCTTACCCTGAGAGCAACGAACGAGTTGAATTGCCTCAAGTTCAGCGTAAGCCTTGGTCACAGTAACCAAACTAACACCTAAATCAGCAGTCATCTTGCGAACAGACGGCAACCTGGTACCCGGTTCAATCAGACCTGAGCGAATGCGATCCGCGAGCGTCAGGGCAATTTGCATATATAATTTGGTGCTGCTCCCTCGTTTAAGCTCAATATGCATGTCTACTCATCGCCCCCAACTGTTATGATTGTTGTTTTACTGTTATAGTGCGTTACGTCTAATATAGTTTATAATATCAGTATAACAGTGAATAACAGGAGATGAGAATAATATGAGTACACCTTGGTCCAAAATGGCACAAAACACCCCGTCCTCTGTCGTTCGCGACATGTTACAGGCTGCTCAGGCACCTGGAATGATCTCACTTGCTGGGGGATTGCCAGCACAGACTTCATTTCCGCTGGAGGCTATTCGCCTGGCTTATGAAAAAGTATTTATGAGCGGATCAGCCGCTCTTCAATATGCAGAAACGGAAGGTTACCGTCCTCTTCGTGTCAAAATTGCCGAGCGTCTGGAATCGAAAGGACTGCCGGCTTCACCTGACCATATGCTTTTAACTACAGGATCACAGCAATCCATTGACCTGATCTGCCGTATCCTCGTGGACCCTGGTGATCGCGTGCTCGTTGAATCACCCACTTACCTCGCAGCCTTGCAGGTCATCCAATCCTATCAAGGCGTCTCACATGGCGTAGCCTGTGATGATCACGGCATGTTGCCTGAATCGCTTGAGGAGCAGCTTCAACTACACCGCCCTAAACTCGTTTACATTAACCCTACATTTTCTAATCCGACTGGCAAAGTATGGTCACGGGAAAGAAGGCAACAAGCCGTGGATTTATGTCGTAAATATAATGTGCTTATTCTGGAAGACGACCCTTATGGTGAAATCCGCTTTAATCCGGAACAGCTAGACGTTCCTGCACTTGCTGCACTGGATGCCGCTTCCTATGAAGGACCTTCGAACGTGATTTACACCAGCACCTTTTCCAAAACGGTAGCGCCAGGTCTTCGTACAGGTTGGATTCTGGCCTCTCCTGATATTGTCAAAATTGCAGCCCGGGCTAAACAAGGGGCAGATTTGCACTCCAGCAGCATCGACCAGCGGGCGCTGCACGCCTTGCTTGAAACCTTTTATCTGGATGCTCATATTCGTCAGATCTCTCAAGACTATGAGCAGCGTATGCAAAAGCTGACCGCACTAATGGCATCCAAAGCTTGGGATGGCATCACATGGAACTCACCACAAGGTGGCATGTTCCTGTGGCTGCAATTGCCTGAGGGTATGCTCGCCAGCAATTTATTCACTTATGGCATTCAGGAAAAAGTATGTATTGTCCCCGGCGATTCATTCTATGCGGGCACACCAGAGCTCAATCGGATGCGTATCAACTTTACCCACACCGACCCGGAACTACTTCCTGAAGCTGTCCAGCGAATGGATCGCGCAATCCAGCGCTGGCATGCTTCCAATCAATCAGACCATGTCGTTACGATGTAATTGATTAGGAAATATGAAACTGTAATGATCTATAATTGCTTACCATAACAGTTTGCCGCTTGTTCCATTGAGGGATAAGCGGTTTTTCTTTATGCGTGTGTGTTTCTTTTCTTACCACGAACAAAATAAGGCGACAAATTCGGTAAACCGAATCTGCCGCCTTATTTATATACCTGTCATGAACAGGATCATTTAATTTAAATATACAATCGGGAAGTTCATTATGTGATGTGCGTTGCCGACTCACACATAAAATCTCTCGTGCCGTTAAATCATGTTGTTGCAGTTAGGAAAGCTTACCGTAAGCCGGGTTCTGTGCTCTTCGTGGTTCAGACGGGAACTACCCTCCCACCAGAAGCGACAATCATCTATCTAGGCCATACATTGCTGCACAGCTCAAGCGACCAACCTAGACACACCTCGGGCTAAGGCTGTCTCCTCCAAAGAGGTGACCGTGTCCCATTAGGTCTTGCTCCAGATGGGGTTTACCAGGAACGAAGTCACCAGCGTTCCTCGGGGTCTCTTACACCTCGGTTCCATCCTTGCCTGTGCCGGGAAACCCGGCCATCGGCGGTCCATTTCTGTGGCACTATCCTTCAACTCGCGCTGACTGGACGTTATCCAGCATCCTGCCCTGTGGAGCCCGGACTTTCCTCTCGTGGCAACAAAGGCCACCAGCGATTGTCTGTCAAGCTTTCCGAACAACATTACATAGTATACAGGCATTTGCTGTACCATACAAGCTAAATATTAATGGAAATCCGTTGCATCCTGTCTTTTACAAAAAGCGGAATACCTCAGTATCCACTTCGGATGCAGTCACCTTTGTCTCGTATCGCTGATCCGCAAGCTGGGCACGCAGCCAATCCGCTGTTTTAGGTTTCATTATTTTCTCTGTGTTGTGACCTGGATCAATGATACACATCCCTGCCATCAGCGCGTCATGTGCCGTGTGATAGTCAATATCACCCGTTACAATGACATCCGCTCCCTTGAAACGTGCAGTAAGCACATAACGACTGCCTGATCCGCCAAGTACGGCTGCTTTTTTGATTTTTTTGCTCAGATCACCAACTACGCGCACATGAGGAGCGTTCAATTGAGCTTTAACGACCTCTACCAGTTCGCCAAGGGTTTTAGACTCTCGAAGAGGACCAAGACGTCCTAGGCCAAGTGTGCGCCCTTTTAGATCCATTGCATAAAGGTCATAGGCTACTTCTTCATACGGATGAGCCTTTAACATGGCCTGAATAACCTTGCTCCGCAAACTTTGAGGTACGATCGTTTCAATCCGCATCTCTTCTACACGCTCCATCTGTCCCTGTGATCCGATAAAAGGTTGTGTGCCTTCACCAGGTACAAATGTGCCTGTTCCTTCGATGTTAAAACTGCATTTGTTATACTGACCGATACTTCCTGCACCAGCCTCTAGAATGGCCTGCAGTACTTGCTCATGATGTGTTCTAGGAACAAATACAGCCAGCTTGTACAGTTGGTCTGTATGCACATCTTCCAGGGACTCCTTGCTGTCTATACCGAGTGCCTCAGCCATCCAGTCATTGATACCGCCCTCGGCCACGTCAAGATTAGTGTGACTGATGTAAACTGCAATATCATGCTTGATCAGCTTCTCATACAACTTACCCATAGGTGTATCGGTACTCAGTGATTTAACAGGACGGAAAATAATAGCATGATGGGCAATAATCAAATTTGCACCGATCCGAATCGCTTCATTCACAACCTCGTCTGTGACATCCAGCGCCACAAGAACGTGGGTAATCTCCTTTTGCAAACTTCCCAGCTGCAGACCAATTCGATCGTCCTGTACAGCCAGATATTTTGGAGCAAGCCGCTCCATCAATTGAATTACGGTTTGACCTTTGGCAAACATGCCAATACCTCCTTCAAGCTTGTGATAAGCTGTTCCATCTCTGCTGCTTTGTCTCTGGAAGAGTCTTGATCAGACTTGGAGATGGACTGCACTACACCTTGTAATTTGGCAATTTCACTTTCCCATTTGGCAAAAAATACATCTGTTGCACGGTCCGTCAAATACGGCCCCATACGCAGCAGCAGATCTTCAGTCAACTCCACATCACCCTGCAAGGGACGAGCGCGGTAAACCTCTTCATTAGCGATTGGACTGCTGGCCTCTGGCATCGCGGTAATAATTTCATAAATCTTCCCGTCTTCTTCAAGAAGTTGCTCGGCTACGACAACCCAATGATGCTCAAGCAACCAGCGTCTCAAAATATCTTCGCCTACATTGGGCTGCAAAATCAACAACTGCACACCTTCCAGTTTGGAGATTCCTCGATCCAGAATGGAAGCGATGAGTGCGCCACCCATGCCTGCAATAGTGATAACCTCGACTTCACCGGCAGTAATGACATCGAGTCCGTCTCCACGGCGTACCGTAATTTGTTCTTTCAACCCGGCATCACTGACTTGTTTGCAAGCAGCATCATATGGGCCCGGATTCACTTCTCCAGCTATTGCACTTACGGCTTTACCACTGCGAATTGCAGCGACAGGCAGCAAAGCATGGTCTGAGCCGATATCTGCCATCCGGCTTCCTTCAGGAATTTGATCATGTATTCGTTGTAATCGATTCGAAAGTTTCATGGAGCACCTACACCATTCATTTAATTTATTGATTTGCATTGAGTGAAGAAAAGCGATAAAATAAAATCCAATCAAACATTTCAAGGATGAATTTCCAAAAGAAAGAAATCTAACCGTTCAAATTAAAACTAAAGGAGACCCCGCCGCCGCCAAAAGCGTCTCGCAGAAAGTCTCCCACAGTTCAATTATTCGAGGAAATCTTTGAGTCGTTTACTGCGACTCGGGTGACGCAATTTACGAAGAGCCTTAGCTTCGATTTGACGAATACGCTCACGCGTAACGCCAAACACTTTACCTACTTCTTCGAGCGTTCTCGTACGTCCATCATCTAGACCAAAGCGCAGACGCAGAACATTTTCTTCACGCTCAGTCAAAGTGTCCAGAACATCTTCAAGTTGTTCTTTCAAGAGTTCATAAGCAGCAGCATCTGCTGGAGCCAGCGCTTCCTGATCCTCGATGAAATCACCCAGATGGGAATCATCCTCTTCACCAATTGGTGTTTCGAGGGAAACCGGTTCCTGTGCAATCTTTGTAATCTCACGTACTTTTTCTACACTTAGATCCATCTCCGCAGCGATTTCTTCAGGAGTTGGTTCGCGTCCAAGTTCCTGCAGCAGCTGACGGGATACCCGAATCAGCTTATTAATCGTCTCCACCATGTGAACTGGAATACGGATAGTACGTGCCTGGTCGGCGATTGCACGTGTAATGGCCTGACGAATCCACCATGTCGCATACGTACTGAACTTGTAACCCTTTTTATGGTCAAACTTCTCTACTGCTTTGATCAGACCCATGTTACCTTCCTGAATCAGATCAAGGAACAGCATGCCACGTCCCACATAACGCTTGGCAATACTTACAACGAGACGAAGGTTGGCCTCAGCCAAACGGCGCTTCGCTTCTTCATCCCCGTTTTCGATCCGTTTTGCGAGTTGTACTTCGTCATCAGCTGACAACAAAGGTACACGCCCGATCTCCTTCAGGTACATACGTACTGGGTCATTAATTTTGATACCAGGAGGCAAGCTTAGATCATCATCAAAGTGAAACTCATCGTCTCCCTCTCGACCATTATTTTCGGAATCCTCGCTAGGACGAAGTGTTACCTCTTCATCATTTTCATTAACAACATCGATACCGAGGTCGCTAAGCTGTTCATAAAACTCATCCATCTGCTCTGCATCCTGCTCAAATGGTGAGAGTTTCTCAATAATTTCCTTGTAGTTCAGTGAGGCTCTTTTCTTACCTGATTCAATCAATTGATCCTTAACCTGATCCAGTGTTAATTCTGTTTCTAGTTCAGTATGCTGATCATTCGCCATAACTCGACTCCCTCCTCCCTAGAAACATCCAACTAATACAGACGTTCACTGTCTCTCTAGGGCAATCATCTCAAGTGCAATTTGTGCCGCGCGTACAGAATCACCTGCCCRCTCTGCAGCAATCATTTCTTCTTTTTTCAGATCGTACTGTTTTTTTCGCGGATACTTCAACACTTCCCTGATGCAATCATCGAGCACTTGAACACTCCATTCACCTGGACCATCCATCATCGAGATTGAACTGACCGTCTTCTCCAGACGATCATCATGCAACGAAGACATAAAACGACTTGTATCCGGCGGTTTGCCCTGCGCATAATAGGCATATAGATAAGCAGCAATAGCTGCATGATCATCTAAGTTAAAAGCTTCGCCAAGATGTTCATTAACGTACTGGGCTGCTTCATCATCCTGTAACATCCAGGCGATCAGCTTGCGCTCAGCAGCATGGTAAGCCGGCAACAGATTCGGTGTAGGCACCTGCCTATTTTGTTGCCTACCATTATTCCACCTTTTCGGGTTATTATCCCCATAATCCTCGTTATTTTTCATCGCTTCCCGTTCCTCGTTACATTCTTGCTTCAATGTTTCGAAGGATACATCAACTTCAGCCGCTAGTTCACGAAGATATACTTCGCGCTCTGTTGGGGAAGACAGGGGAGCAATTAACTTCACCGCTTCTTTGGAATAGGCGATTTGTCCGCCACCTTCTAGCAGTATATGGTTTTTCTTGAGGTTTATAAGCTTAAATTTTGTAGTTGTTACGGCACCATCTACAATCTGATTACGGAATCGTTCACCGCCGTGCTTTCGGATAAAATCATCTGGATCAAGTCCCTCAGGAATAAGTGCCACCTTAACCTGCAATCCGGCCTCCTCCAATATAGGGAAGTTCTTCATTGCAGCAGCCTGTCCAGCCCGGTCGCCATCATAACAAAGGATAACTTCATCACACATGCCCTTAATCATTAGAGCCTGATTCTCCGTAAGCGCCGTTCCCATGGCAGCAACGCCGTTCTGAACATCCTGATCCCAGGCAGAGATCACATCACCGTAGCCTTCAAACAAAATGACTTGCCTCTGTTTGCGTATTGCATTTTTAGCCTGGTGCAGATTGTAGAGAACTCGGCCTTTGTTGAACAACCGGGTTTCCGGCGAGTTCAAGTATTTCGGCTGTCCGTCTCCTAATATCCTCCCTGCAAATGCAATCGGCTTACCGCTCCTGCCGTGGATCGGAAACATGATTCGGTCTCTGAACTTGTCCACATATCCGTGACCTTCACTTCGCTCTGACAGAAGTCCGCCTCGCTCCATCTCTTCGAGTGGATAAGTGCGCTTCTCCAGAAATTGTACGAGCGTGTCCCAACGATTAGGCGCATAGCCAATCTGAAACTGATCAATTAATTTGTCCCCAATACCGCGTGAGCGTAAATATTCCATGGCCACCTTGCCATGCTCTGTATTTTTCAACAAAAAATGATACAGCTTCGCGGTAAGCTCGTAAGCTTCCAGTAGACGAGCCGTCTCCGGATTTACATGAGCAGATTCACGCCCTTGCCAGTCACCCATCGAGATATGACTTTCTTCTGCCATCGTTTTGACAGCCTCGGGAAAGGATAACCCTTCGATTTCCATCCTGAATTTGATGGCATTTCCGCCCGTGCCGCAACCGTAGCAATAGAAAATCTGTTTCTCAGGTGTAACGGTGAACGAAGGCGTCTTTTCGGAATGAAAAGGGCAGAGGCCTTTCATATATTTCCCCTGCTTGGTCAGATGTACAAATCGGCTTACCGTATCGACGATATCATGTTGCTGCAATACCGATTCAATAATATTTTCGGGTATACCGCCTTGTCCGGTACTCATCTCGGCCACCTTCATCTCTTCTAACACGTAAATATAATTCGATAAACTTACACATTCTCCTGCAAATCTTTCAAAAGTTTTGTCAGTTTATGTTGAAAAATTTCTCGATCCTGCTCTGTGAAGGGTTTTGGACCTTTTCCATAATGCCCTCGGCGCCGAGCTTTAGCCGCTGTATGACGGGAATCAAGCATAAAATCAATATCTCGATCGTTAAATTCTCGACCTCTAAACGATAGAACATAACAACGTTTGCCAAGTGCAAGCGCCGCAAGTCCGTAATCCTGCGTAATGACCACATCATACGGTTTGATATGATTCGCAATATATAAATCTGCGCTCTGATCACTACGATCCACTTGTACAGTTCGTACACCCTCTCCCCCTTGCAGTAAATGATCAAAGGAAGAGACAAGTAACACAGGAACCTGAAAGAGGCGTGCAGTATTGGCAATCTCTGTCTTGACCGGGCAAGCATCTCCATCCACAACGATGTGACGTATATTCATTTCACTCAAACCCAGACCACCCGGTTTCATAAAATATCTGCATATTGTTATATACGACCCCGATCAACGAAAATCCTTCTGTCGTTAGTGGAGAAAAACAGAGTCTAAAATACGGAGCGGCTGCTCAAACACTGAAACAACCCGTTCCGTATATTTATACCCTCATATATCATTCTTTAATACTGTTCTTATATTCTGCCGAATTGTACAAAGATAATCATTCGGCTACAGTAAAATTATCCAACTAATTTGGAGAAATCAGCAAAACCTTTCAAATCTTGATCTATAGCAGCAAGAAGAGCCAGTCGATTCGCACGCACCGCTTCATCTTCCGCCATGACCATAACGGAGTCAAAGAACACCGTGATGGCACTCTTCCATGCTGAAGCAATAGCTAAAGCTTCAGAAGCATTATGCTTAGACAATGCATCACGATAAGTTTCGTTCGTTTGATTCCAGACATCAAACAGCTGACGCTCTCCATCTTCTACAAACAGTTCAGGGTGTACCGAAGCGTTCGATGCTTTAGCTGCCAGGTTTCCTACACGGTTGAACGATTCCAGCGTTGTTTTGAATTGTTCCGCTGCCTGTACAGCTTTCATCAACGCTTCACCTTTTGGAACGATAGCGCTGATATCATCGAATCCAGAAGCAATCACAGCATCAACAACATCATAGCGCACTGATTCGGAAAGCATTTTTTTTACACGCAATGCGAAGAAGTCCTGCAAATCTTTACGCACCTCTGCATCTGAACGTTTCAATAGATTCATCTGCGCGTGCACTTCTAGTGCAGCACCGAATACATCGGACAAGGTTAGCGGAAGCTGATGATCCAGCAAAATTTGAACAATACCCGCTGCCTGACGTCGAAGCGCATAAGGGTCCTGAGAGCCTGTAGGAATGATATTAATGGAGAAGCAACCTACAATTGTGTCGATTTTATCTGCCGCACTAACGATTGCACCCACAAGAGATGCAGGAGATTGATCGCCAGCGAAACGAGGTTGGTAATGCTCGAATACAGCTTTAGCAACTTCTTCTTTTTCACCAGCCTTACGAGCGTAATCTTCACCCATGACACCTTGCAATTCAGGAAACTCACCAACCATCAACGTAACCAGGTCAAACTTGCAGATGTCTGCGGATCGGCTAACCGATTCAGTCACATCGCCAGATACTTGCAACTTCGCAGCCAGGCTGTCAGCAATTTTGCGGATGCGGCGAACCTTATCTCCCACCGTGCCAAGCTCTTCTTGGAAAACGATGCTTTCGAGCTTGGACAGTGAATCCTTAATCTCCAGCTTCTGATCTTCCTCGTAGAAAAACTTCGCATCTGACAGACGAGCACGCAGCACCTTTTCGTTACCCTTAGCGATAACATCGAGTGAATCGCTGCCGCCATTGCGAACTGTAACAAAGTAAGGAAGTAACTGACCTTCCTGGTTCAACACAGGGAAGTAACGCTGATGCTCGCGCATCGACGTAATCAGCACTTCCTGCGGGATATTCAGAAATGAGGAATCAAATGTGCCGAACAACACGGTTGGTGTTTCGACAAGGAACAATACTTCTTCGAGCAAATCTTCCTTGATCGCAATATTCCAATTTTTATCGGCAGCAAGTGCTTCGATCTGGGATACAATCATCTGCTCACGTTCAGAGATATCCGCAATGACATGCTGAGCACGAAGCACTTCCACGTATGCTGAAGGCTCAGATACCACAGCTTCATTGCCTAAGAAACGATGTCCACGCGTTACGTTACCTGATTTTATACCCGTGACTTCAAGATCAATTACTTCGGTGCCAAACAATGCAACTAACCAGCGAATCGGACGGACAAACTTGAAATCATAGGACGCCCAGCGCATAAATTTCGGGAAAGTCATGGCGTGTAATACCGATAGTAAACCTTCACCAATAACGGATGCTGTATCTACACCTTTACTACTTTTCGTTGCATAAATGTATTCAACACCGTTCAGTTCCTTGAAGGTAAATTGATCAGGCTCTACACCTTGACTGCGTGCAAATCCGAGTGCTGCTTTGCTCCAGTTACCGCTGTCATCCAGCGCTATTTTGCGGGAAGGACCTTTTACCTCTTCTTCCACATCTTCCTGCTTCTCCGCTACATTCTGAATCAGAATGGCAAGACGGCGAGGTGTCGCGTAAGCTTGCACTTCACCATAGGAAATACGGGATGAATCAAGCCATTTCACGATACGTTCCTGAAGCTGTGCAATAGCTGCGCGCATAAAACGTGCAGGCACTTCTTCCAGACCAATTTCAAACAACAGATCCTTAGACATTCTCGGCTCCCCCTTTCTTGATCAGCGGGAAGCCCAGCTTCTCACGCTCTTCCACATATGTTGCTGCCACTTGACGAGCAAGGTTACGGACACGGGTAATGTATCCTGTACGTTCTGTTACACTAATCGCACCACGTGCATCCAGCAAGTTGAACGTATGGGAACATTTCAGTACATAGTCATAAGCCGGGAACACCAGATGCTGTGCCATCGCTTTATTTGCTTCTTCTTCGTACATATTAAAAAGGGTAAATAACATTTTTACGTCAGAGATTTCAAAGGTATATTTGGAATGTTCGTATTCAGGCTGACGGAATACGTCGCCATAGGCAATGCCTTCAACCCATTCGAGATCAAATACATTTTCTTTTTCCTGTATGTAAGAAGCAAGACGCTCCATACCATACGTGATCTCCACAGCCACCGGATTGGTTTCAATTCCGCCGACCTGCTGGAAATACGTAAATTGTGTGATCTCCATTCCGTCAAGCCAAACTTCCCAGCCAAGACCTGCGCAGCCAAGCGAAGGATTTTCCCAGTTATCTTCAACAAAACGGATATCGTGCTTAAGCGGATCAATACCCAGACGCTTCAAACTTTCCAGGTAGATTTCCTGGATATTATCCGGAGAAGGCTTGATAATGACCTGAAACTGATGATGCTGATACAACCGGTTAGGGTTCTCACCATATCGTCCATCGGATGGACGGCGGGAAGGCTCAACATAAGCCACTTTCCWAGGTTCTGGCCCAAGTGAACGTAAAAAAGTCATCGGGTTCATCGTGCCTGCCCCTTTTTCCGTATCATATGGCTGAACAATAATGCAGTTATGCTCGGCCCAGAATTGTTGCAGCGTCAAGATCATCTGCTGAAAATTCATAATCATGCTCCTTTTCGGGTAGTTTGTTAGCAAGCATAGGAGGAGCAAAGCCAATAATAAATAGCCCTCGCCCCACTACGCCTGATGTACAGACGTAGGGACGAGAGCTATTCCCGCGGTTCCACCCTACTTGGCCTGAGTCAAACAAATCCTTGTCTGATCCGGCCCACTTTTCCGTGTCCATTCATGCTCCCGAGTGCCTTGTTCACAAACCGATTCAATCAGGCTCTCACCGTCCCTGACTCGCTTATCATTGATACACAAGCTATTCATAAGCTCGTACGTTATATCAATCATATTCTGAATCCAGTTTCCTACTTTCTCGTTCAATGCATGTCTCCAAAAAGAGAATTTACATTTCATAATATATAAAATGAAGCATGAAGTCAACAACTTTTTTCAAGTGTGACCACAGCTCAAATCCCGTACTTTTCCATCTGATCCAGGAAAGAACGGGACTTGAGATGAAGACCTAACTGGTGATCCATGAAAGCACGCATTACTTTTTTAATTTCATTACGGGTAGAATCACTTACAGATATATTTCCCAAGCGCTGCAGATCCAACTGTACAAACAAGCGCAGCAACTTTAGAGTCTTTGGACTAACGGACATTGCTGGCGGGTCAAAATGTTTACATGCCCTGCATAAGACACCACCAAGTCTGGGACTAATAAATAACTGCTCATCGGGCCGCTCTTGGTTACACGAGATGCACTCATCCAGCTGTGGTCCGTAACCAGCTGCCTGTAATACCTTCATCTCATACAGACTTATAATGACTAAAGGATCTTTATCTTCTTTCAAAGCCTGCAAACAAGCTTTTAATTGCTTGAACCAAAACGCCCCTGTCTCTTCATCCTGAAGCACTCGATCGAGCAGTTCACATGCATAGGAAGCATAAGAAGCCTTAACCAAATCTTCCCTGAGCTCATGATTGGATTCGATAATTTCTCCAGCATTCAGTGTGCCGAGGCCGGTGTTGCGAAAATAAACATATTGACCATAAGTAAAGGGCTGCACCAGTGCAGCATGGCGACTCTTGGGCTTTTTGGCCCCCCGAACGAGTACACCTGCTTTTCCGCCACTTTCGGTGCAAAGCGTTACAATTTTATTCCCCTCACCGTAGTCCATGCTGCGGATGACAATGCCTTCCACCCTATATAACATGCCTCGTCACCTAACCATTCCTGAATCAGCCCTTTATTCTGTAGCTTCTTCATCTTCACTCACTTCCCTTGCAGTATCTGACTCCTGTCCTGACGAGTTACACGTCTCGGTATATAACAAATAGGATTCCACATCCCCTGTCATTGAAAATACCTTCCATGAAAAATCCCGCATCGGAAATTCATCCTCTCTTCGGAAATGACGTCTGGTTATACCCGATAGGATGGAGTCCTGCAAAGAAAACTATGTGTTGCAATTAATGGATAAACATTTTGCCCCGATATCACATTTCGTAGTAACGACTACTCTCGTCCGAAGCCGAGGTCACGCAGAACGCGATCCTGATTTCTCCAGTCTTTTTTCACTTTAACCCACAGATCCATAAAAATTCTGGAACCCAGCAGATTTTGGATATCTTGACGAGCGCGCTTACCTACTTCTTTGAGCAAAGCCCCTTGTTTGCCGATAATGATCCCCTTTTGTGAATCACGTTCTACAAAGATGACAGCCGAAATATAAACTACGCCATTATCCTGCACTTTCATATCTTCAATCGTTACGGCGATGGAGTGAGGCACTTCTTCACGTGTCATTTGCAAAATTTTCTCACGAATCAGCTCCGCACACACAAACTGCTCAGGGTGATCCGTCACTTGGTCTTCAGGGTAGTACTGAGGACCTTCCGGCAAATACTTACCAATTTGTTCCATCAACGTGTTCACATTGCTACCAAGCTTAGCTGAGACAGGCACAATTTCTGCAAAATCATGCAGTTTGCGATATTCCTCAATCAGTGGAAGCAACGCCTCTGGTGCAATTTTGTCGATTTTATTCATAACCAAAATAACGGGTGTTCGCACATTTTTCAATTGTTCCGCAATGTATCGATCTCCGCCCCCCATACCTTCCGAGGCATCGATCAGGAACAAGGCAGCTTCAACCTCGCCAAGTGTATTCAAGGCTGTTTCATTCATGTAATCCCCTAGCTTGGATTGACGTTTGTGAATACCCGGTGTGTCCAGGAAAACGATTTGTTGTTCTTCCGATGTATACACACCATGAATTTTGTTACGCGTTGTTTGCGGCTTGTCCGACATAATTGCAATTTTCTGGCCAATCACCTGATTCATCAAAGTAGACTTACCTACGTTAGGACGTCCGATAATTGCAATGAATCCGGATTTAAATGCTTGTTTTTTCATATGTTCCTCCTCAGGCGCCTAGGCCTGAAATTTATTTTTTAGCAGAGTTTAGATCTGAGGGACCAAATGCCCATGGCAGCAATTCAGCAACTGTCGTTTCTAACAAGTCGCCTTTCAAATTACCCAAAATGACTTTCATATCCGGCTCACACAGTTCAAACATCACTTGGCGACATACGCCACATGGAGCAATTGGTCCTTCGGTATCACCAACGATGGCCATCGCCTTGAAACTGCGCGGCTTGTGCCCTCCGGCAATAGCACTGAACATCGCGGTACGCTCAGCACAGTTACCCGGTGTGTACGCCGCATTTTCAATATTGCATCCATGATGCACATGTCCTTCGCTATCCAGCAACGCTGCGCCTACTCCAAAATGGGAATATGGCGTGTACGCTTTTGTACGTGCCTTTATTGCTTCCTGCATCAACAAGCCATTATCCATTAATAATTCTCTCCCTTAGGGTGTGTATAAAGGTGTGCTCTTGGAGTTAAGTTGCTTAAAACCGTTTGATTACAGTGAGGCACTCCGATGACAGATTAACCTTCCGATCGCTGTTATCCTCGGATTTTTTCAATCACTTTTCCAAAGTGAAAATCCGATGATAGCTTATGCTTCCGATGTAGCTTTCCCTTGGAAAGCTTTCAGGCGAACGCTTCGCTTCTCCAGGTTTTTTCTGTCCTCTCCGTTATTGTGTAATTTTTTTTGGGAAACAACTTAAAAGCAGAAGCACACTTTATTGGTGGTGTACAATAAAAACCTTAAACCATTTGATTACACTAAGTCACTCTGATGACAGAATAACCTTTCAATCGCTGTTATCCCAATAGTAGTCTGAGCCAGGCAAGAACTGGTTTCAGGAAAACAACACATCCTATGATGACGGCGAACACCGCAGCCAGCAAAACTGCCCCAGCCGCGGTGTCTTTTGCCGCTTTTGCGAGCGGATGAATATCGGGCTGGGCCAAATCAACAGCGGCTTCTACAGCTGTATTCATCAGTTCCGTGACCAGAACCATAAAGACAGCTGTCAGTACAAACATCCAGTCCGTTCTCGAAATGTGGAAAAAAAATCCGGCTGCACACATCAAAATGGCAACTCCCGTGTGAACTCTAACATTCCGTTGCGTACGCAAGCCGTATGCAATTCCTTCCATAGCATTAAGGAATACCAGACCCCAGGAGCGCCTTTTCATTATCGTGTCAACCCAGCCTGGGCGAGAACAGCTTCCTGTTTCCCCATCATCTCCGCCTCACTAGCCTCATCCTGGTGGTCATAACCAAGCAGATGCAGGAAGCCATGAACAAACAAGAAGCCAAGCTCACGCTCGAATGAATGTCCATATTCCTCACTTTGCAATATCGTCCGTGGAACGGAAATGATGATGTCACCCAGCACATCCGGCATCTCTTCCATCTCCTCATCTTCATCAAGCTCGTAAATGATATCCAGCTCTTCGTCCACGGTTTCATTCATTGCAAAGGACAAAACGTCCGTAGGACGGTCGATGCCACGATAATCACGATTCAGCTCGTGAATCTGCTCATCATTAACAAACGTCAAAGCAACCTCTCCGTCTGTAATCCCCTCTGCTTCGCCAGCAAGAGCCAGCAACTGCTCCAGCATTACGATCATTGGCTCTGTAATTTCTTTATCCTCTTGTTCATTATTCCATGCTAGGTTAAGACTCATTCTTTCATAACTCCTGTCTACTCATAATATAAGTCATCCAGCTTCAGGCGACGTCGGCTTTGGCTTCTTGATCTCTTCCGGGTACTCAATTCTGGAGTGGAAAATGCCCATGACCGTTTCCTTTAATGTTTTGGCGACGACATCCAGTTCACGCATCGTAAGGTCACAATCGTTGAACTGATGATCATCCAGACGGCCTTTGATGATTTTTTCTATCATCGACTCTACCTGCTCCACAGTCGGCTTGCGTAGTGAGCGAACCGCTGCTTCCACACTATCAGCAATGCCTACAATCGCAGACTCCTTAGACTGTGCTTTCGGCCCCGGATAACGGAAATCTTCTTCTGTGAAATCAGGTTCAATTCCCGCTTCTTCTGCCTGACGGAGCGCCTTGTGATAGAAGTAGTGAAGGAAAGTTGTACCATGATGCTGTTCCGCAATATCCCGAATCGGCTTCGGCAACTTGTAGTCCTTCTGCATCTCAACACCATCCCGTGCATGCGCAACGATAATTGACTTGCTCAGCTTCGGATCGATGGAATCATGCGGATTCTCCATATTGTTCTGATTTTCAATAAAATAGATCGGACGTTTGGTCTTCCCGATATCATGATAATACGAGCCGACACGACAGAGCAATCCATTTGCACCTATAGCCTCAGCCGCTGCTTCAGACAGATTGCCGACCATGACGCTGTGATGATACGTACCTGGTGTCTCGGTAAGCAACTTACGCAGCAACGGATGGTTCGGATTCGAAAGTTCCACCAGTTTAAGCGCGGATAGAATACCAAAAGACGTTTCAAAAAACGGCATCAGCCCGATAACCAGAATAGCTGTCAGCACCCCACCTGCAGAAGCATATCCGATGCCATACAGCGTTGTTGTCCTGTTCCAGTCACCGGTATCAATCAAAGCCAGCGTAAAGACGGCCAATGATCCAAATAGACAAACCATAATAGCGCCTTTCAAGATGGTGGACCGCTGACTCGCTCGGTGGGTTGCAAAAATCGCCACAAATGAAACGACAACTGCAAAGAAACCAAGTTCAAAGTCAAATAGCTGACCCTGATGAACATTCAAAATAATGCTGGACAACATGCCAATCAGGATAGAAGACACAAAGGCAAGCGACGTATCTAACAACAAAGCAATCAACATCGCTCCAACGGCTACAGGTGCAAGGAAGCCGATAAATGGACGCTCATTCGTTTGAATAAGGGCTGTCACATGCATCACAACAATCGTAATAATAAAAATAAGAACAAGCATGAGTAGTTGGGCATTATTATATTTGAAATGCGTTCCACTGCCCTGCTGAATAAACATTAAAATCGCTGCAGACAGCATACATGAGAACAAAAGCAGTCCCAGCTGCGGCCAGTAGTTAACTTCATTTTTCAGCAAATCATTCTCATTAAGTAGCGCATACATTTCCGGGGTTATGATCTCCCCTTTAGAAACAAGTGTATCTCCTTGCTTGATAAACACCGTCGGTGTATTCTCACGAGCTTGGACCTTCGCTTCTTTGGTACCCTCTTCATCATAAAAACGGTTAGCCGTTACCACCAGTCGCGTAAGCTCCTGTACAACTTCACGCTGCGTACGTTTACTAAGCGAGCTGGCGCTGACCATCTCCGCTACTTTTGCTCGGGCTGTTGTGGCCTCACTGACTTGATCCGTCATCAATCTTGCCACAATATCACGTGCAACAGGCTTCATCTCCTGAATATCATCCGAAGTCAGACGTGAGATTTTGATGTACGTTTCTTCAGGAATGCGGTAGCTTTGTTCCTGCACAACGTTTCGAATCTCTTCCAGCAAAGTATCGGAGTATGTACCGGTTTTCCGATTGTTATTAATATAGTTAGACACAAAGTCTTTCTGACGCTGCGGAATCTCATCGCGATAAATATCAATTTTGTCCTGACTTGAGATCTGGTCATCCTGATTCAAACGGTCAATGCGATCCAGCAGCGTTGTCATCAAGTTTTCGTTACGCATCTGCACGATCTGATATATCGGTTGTACACGCTCAGCGGCTTCTTCTTGTGCCTTAAGTGTAGCTTTGTTATTCGGGATCTGCATAGGCGCAGCAATGTCTACTTCACTTCGTGTTCCTTCCTGAATGTCATAACGTTCAGGTAGGAGCTTGGAAGAAAGACTTACGTAAAAGAGGATCACTAAAAACAAAAAGAGAAGATAGCGTGCCCACACGCTATACTTCCATCCTGTCGCTCTATTTTGAAAAGATTTGCCTTTTGACATTTCTTTCGAGGTCACTTTAGACAATCCCTTTCTATGCTTGATTTTCTGCGGCGTGGTTGTAAGCCACAATGATTTTCTGGACAAGGGAGTGACGTACAACATCCTGTTCAGCGAAATGTACAAATCCAATTTCCTGAACTTCACTCAGGATCGCACTCGCTTCCACAAGTCCTGATTTTTTACCGCGCGGTAAATCAATCTGTGTCACATCTCCGGTAATGACCATTTTGGAGCCAAAACCAAGACGGGTCAAAAACATTTTCATCTGTTCAGGTGTTGTGTTCTGTGCCTCATCCAGGATGATAAAAGAATCATCCAACGTACGCCCCCGCATATAGGCCAAGGGAGCGATTTCAATTAATCCGCGTTCAAGTGCCTTCGCTGTTTGTTCCTGCCCCATAACGTCATACAGAGCGTCATACAGTGGTCTCAGGTAAGGGTCTACTTTCTCCTGCAAATCACCCGGCAGAAAACCCAGACTTTCTCCTGCTTCAACTGCTGGTCGTGTAAGCACGATCCGTTTGACGCTGCCTTCTTTAATTGCAGCAACAGCCAGCACTACAGCCAAATAGGTTTTACCCGTTCCGGCAGGTCCAATCCCGAAAACGATATCCCTCTTTTTAATCGTAGTTACGTAATGTTTCTGTCCAATCGTTTTCACACGAATCGGTTTACCACGGTATGTGGTCGTAATTTCGCCTTTGAACAGATCGAGAAGCTGATCTGCACGCATATCTTTGGCAAGCTCTATCGCATACATGACATCTCTTTCGGTTAAAACATATCCATTGCGTATCAACTGCAATAAAACATCAAATAGTTGTTCTAGTGATTCCACCTGCTGCACAGTACCAAAGATATTAATCTCTGCTTCGCGTGACGCGATCTGGGCAGGAATTTCGGATTCAATCAGTTTCAGAAAAATATCTTGGGGGCCAAAGAGAGATTGCCCCTCTCCCGCACTTTGGAGCGAGATTTGTATGCTGCGTGTTTGATCTGACAAATATCCTCATTCTCCTTGACTATGGACTAACGGAAGTTCTTCCGCGATGTTTTCTTCCACTTCAAATAATACTTTCATATAAACTTTACCATTCTCTTTCTTCTCATGCAAAATTTTTTCACTTAAAATTTTCGTGCCTTTACCGTTTTTGGCTAAAATATCATTTCGTGCCCCTTCCAAGCCTTTCGTTTTGGCCCACGCTACACTCTGCTCTTCTTGATGGAAATTCGTTTCCATATCCTTCTCTGTCATCCATCCCATAGGTAAGGTGAATGAACGCCAGGTCAGAGGTTTATGGTAAGTTTCCGTATCATATGAACTGTAGGGCGTACTTCCATATCCCCATAATTGAATTGCCCAATCCCCAAGTACCACGTAAAAACGCTCTTTGCTCTCCCCCGTCATCGTTTGGTGTTTCTGAATCAAGGGAACCTGTATATTATATTCTCGCCATACCATTCCCCGGACTTCTCCTTTGGCAACAATCGTTTTGGTATTTTCCTCATCACCCAGAATGCCCGAGATCAACACTTGTCCTTTCTTCACACGCATGTCCTTCTGTACCACAGGCCGTCCCTGTTCGGCATAAATATGAGTGATAACCGCATCCGATTTACTGATCAGATGTCTTGGATTCAGCAAAGGCTCACGCTTAGGCTGCGCCGATTCAACAACCTGAATTGTAACCCTTGTTCCCTCTTTGGTTACGCCAATCCAGGTCACATCCGGCAACGCAAGCGCCAGTTGTCTGGAGAGCTTGTCCTGGCTTTTCATTCGAAAGCTCCATTGAAAAGGATAAAGCCCTTCCTTTTTGGCCGCAGCCAGCACCTCGTCAGTCGGAATCGTTACGTTCCCTTTGACTTCCACATCCCAAATCATGGACGATAGTGCAAATAGTGCTACCACAAAAAATAGCATGCCTCCCACAAAAAACTTTCTGCGGAATAAACGTGCCAGAAAAAAAGGAAAACCGCTGCGGTGAGTGATTTTCACTCTGCAGCCTGTCCCTTTTACAATGGGGCGCAGCCTGAAAAAATGCGGAAGCAAAATACTCATCTCCGCCTGGCGTCCACCCTCCGCACGTAGATCCCATACACTAAGCCGTTGCTCTGTTATCGCATTAATTAGTGTCTCTATATCTCCGCCTGTGACTTTGATACGCAATGCTCCCCGCAATTTGTACAGACTGGGCTGCTTCATCCGTCTCCCTCCACTCCATTCATATGAATATCCAGAATCGTACCTTCTATAGCTACTTCATCAGGCAAAATGTTACGTATCACCAGAGCACTGCCTTTGATCTCCAATTGGCCTTGTGACAGAGCGAGTACGATGCGATCCGGCGTGAAATGGATGACACCGCGATGATTCTCTATATACAGTTGCTTACTGCCGATCAGGGTTAACCGTGGCATATCATAAAGCACATCCTGCGGCAGATCCAGCACCTCGCTGGTCCATCTGCGCAGCTTGCGGCTGATCCGGGTCATTCGAAGGTCTTCCCCCTTCCTCTACAGTTCAACTTATGCGCAAATTCAGGAAATTATGAAGAATTGGTGAGCGGTTACGCACATATTTTGCTGAAAACACAGGCATACGAAAAAAGCCTTCCCTGGAGGCATCATGCTCACCAGAAAAGGCTTCGTTCCGTCTTCCATATTTGAATGAATTACCGCCGTCTACAGCTTGCCCCTTGTACCAAAAGGCTGCTTCGAACGTGGCGAACCAAGCACTTCTGCCCAGAGTACCCCTGTTCGGATATCTTCCGGACGAAGACGGGAAGGCCCTGAATTCGTTGAATCCGTATCTTCAAAGCTAGAATTCGATACCGATGGAGAACTTGCTGAAGAAATACGATTCAGTCTATCCTGTATCATGCGTTGCTGTTCTTCCATCAATCTCATCTGCTCATCGACCGAACTCTGCATGTTACCCAGAGATTGCTCATCTCTAAAATCATCTCCTGAACGAGAAGATGCAACAGTCTCTGGCTCTGAGTAAGGCTGATCATAACGTTCATCATCATAGCGGTCGTCGTCATAACGCTCATCACGCTGCTGATCGTAACGTTGCTCATCCGTCCTGGATGACTGTTGCGGAGAGTCATTTCCTGAGCGACGATTCGCATCCTCGCCATTACCAAACGTCGGCATCCCGTTACCAGGACGCTTCTGATTCGGGTTTGCAGACTTCCCAAGCTTTCCAAGGACCGAAAAGAGGGCAAAAGCAATAACCGCTACCACATATAGATTGTTAAATATCCATTCGAATAGGCTCATATGCATTCACCGCCTATCTTCCGTTTTTGGAATCACCCTGATCATTGGAATTCGGACTCTCAGCAGGTTTTCCCAACGTGTTGCGCATCTGAGTATCGGCTTCAATGTTTTTCAGGTTCATATAATCCATCACGCCAATTTTACCACTACGAAGTGCTTCGGACATCGCGAGCGGTACTTGGGACTCGGACTCTACGACACGCGCTCTCATCTCAACAACGCGCGCTTTCATCTCTTGCTCTTGTGCTACGGCCATTGCACGGCGCTCTTCCGCTTTTGCCTGTGCAATACGTTTATCCGCTTCTGCCTGCTCGGTTTGCAAGAAGGCACCAATGTTTTTACCTACGTCTACGTCCGCGATATCAATTGACAGAATTTCAAACGCAGTACCCGCATCCAAACCTTTGGACAATACCGTACGAGAGATCAAATCCGGATTTTCCAAGACATCTTTGTGGGAGTTCGAGGAACCATTCGTACTTACAATACCTTCGCCGACACGGGCGATAATGGTTTCTTCACCAGCACCACCGACGAGACGATCAATGTTGGCACGAACTGTAACTCGCGCTCTAACTTTAACTTCAATACCGTCTTTGGCAACCGCGGATACGATTGGTGTTTCGATAACACGCGGGTTAACACTCATTTGTACAGCTTGCAATACATCACGACCTGCAAGGTCAATGGCTGCAGCACGTTCAAATTCGAGTGGGATATTGGCACGTTGTGCAGCAATCAATGCATTAACAACACGGTCAACGTTACCACCAGCAAGGAAGTGACTCTCCAACTGGTTCATTGTCAGTTGAAGACCCGCTTTGGTTGCTTTGATCAACGGGTTAACGATACGACTCGGTGTTACACGTCTCAATCTCATCGCCACCAGTGTAATGATACCTACACGCACGCCGGATGCAATAGCCGAGATCCAGAGCATAACCGGGAAAAAGCTGAAAAATACGCTCAGGACGATAATAGCTAGCACCGCGATGAGCAAAATCGTAATCATTGGATCCATAGATTAAATTCCTCCGTTTGCAATATGTTTTTTGTAAAATAGAGCATCAGAACTGACGCTAATGAATCCGCTGCTGAAACATGAATCCACCACATTGCCCACAGCCTGGCAACAGGTTATGTACATTGCCGAAGCGTTATCATCACTCCGGCAACCGCAGAATTACACCGGTAAAGCCTGTTGTACAACAATCCGGGTACCTTCCGCTTTGATGACAATCACAGGTGTATCCACAGGTATGAATCCACCATCTGTGACGACATCGACTCGTTCACCATCAAACATCGCCGTCCCTGCTGGACGAAGCGGTGTCATACTGATGCCCTGCATTCCTATTAGCTCTTTGCGCTCTGTAGCCGAGGAATATCCACGATCAGCAGATAACTTATCGCTTAATATGAATCGATTCCATATTCCTCGATCCTTGAATACCACAGCGATGATCGCGATTACAACCAGTGCAGCTCCAAAAGCAATACCCAGGGACACAAACGCATCACTCGTGTCATAAGCCGCTCTGACAACTCCGGCTACCAGCGCAATGGATCCCAAAATACCTAGAATACCAAAGCTCGGAATAAACATCTCCAGAATCATCATGACAAGCCCGACCGTAAATAATACCCATGTCTCCGCCCCGGCAAACCCCGCAATGTAGTTTCCGGAGAAATAAAGCACAAAACATACAATCCCGACGATTCCCGGAACGCCAAATCCAGGCACAATCAGTTCAATGATGACACCGGCAATACCAAGGAATAACAATACCGTCATCACAATCGGATTAGTTAAAAATGTCGAAATGTTCTCTGCAGCAGTGCGTTCCAATTTGAACACATGTTCTTGACTGTAACCAAGCCATGCTGCTGCTTCCTCAGGTGTGTTACTGATATGGTCGGCATAACCCACTTTCAGCGCGTCCTCGGCAGAGAGAGCAATAATTTCACCTTTTTGCTTGGTTTTATTGATCTCTGGCATTTCTACCACCATATTGACGTCGGCCATCCCTGCCGCAATATCACCATCCCGGCCGCTCTTTTGGGCAGCGCCCTCCATTTTACTCGTCCAGTATGCAACCAGCTTGGGATCGTCAACATGTTTGCCTGTGCTGTCTACCATGGCCGCAGCACCAATCATACTACCTGGTGACATTACGATCTTGTCTGCATTCAGCGCAAGAAAACTTCCTGCTGATGCAGCATCACCACGAACAAAAGCCAACGTTTCAATAGGGCTGTTTTTAATCATCGTGCCTAGCGCATCTGCAGTATCCACACGGCCTCCCGGCGTATTGATATCAAGAATGATCAAGCCAGCATTCATCTTCTCTGCTTCCTTGAATCCGCGCTCCATGAATTTGCCTAATCCCTGCTCGATTGGTTTATCCACCGGAATAATATATACGGCGCCGCTTTTCTCAGCTGCATGCGCTGACGGTATTCCAATCCAGGCAGGAAGTAAAAGCGTCAGCAGCATCAAGAGCATCAGTGACCCCGTAAGCTTCTTCCGGCGCTTTCCCTTCACATTAGTCCCCCCTTTTCCAATAATGTTATACTGTCCAGCTTATGGTATTTATTACGTACAATGCAACATTACGTTTCAAAAACTTAAGATTATATTTGAATATTCGTTCAATTGCAAGAAATAAATACCCATAAACATGTTTTATAACCATTATTTATAACATTTTGTGTATTTACTGTGAAAGATGAGAGACGATCCATGTTGCTTCCTTAATCGTAATGCCCAGTGTCTATATATCATTGTAGTTGGTTTGTTTACCTACAGTATTCTCGCGAGATTTTGCATGATATTCAAAAAAGATAAGGATTGAAGACGATTAATATAACAATAAAAAAACACCCCCTGACAAGTCAGGGGGTGTTTATTGAATTTGCTTTATTGCAGAAATTGTTGAACTGCTTGATTAACCAGTTTGCCGTCCGCTTTGCCTTTGACTTTAGGCATAAGGGCCGCCATCACTTTCCCCATCTCGGCTTTCGAAGAAGCACCGGTTTCCTGGATGGTCTGCTGTACAATAACTTTAATTTCTTCTTCGGTAAGCTGTGCAGGAAGATACTGGATAAGTATTTCAATTTCCGCTTCGGCATTTGCCGCGAGTTCTTCGCGACCTGCTTTGCCAAATTCTTGGAGGGCATCTTTGCGCTGTTTGATTTCACGACTCAGGATATCAAGCACTTCGTTGTCATCCAAATCTCTTTTCAAATCTATTTCAAGATTCTTGATCGTCGAACGAATCAACCGAATGGTGGAGAGTCTGAACTTGTCCTTACTCTTCATCGCTTGCTTCATATCTTCGTTCAATCGTTCGCTAAGATTCATGTAGTTAAAATCCTCCTAAAACTTTCTCTTACGAGCAGCCTCGGACTTTTTCTTGCGCTTTACGCTTGGCTTCTCATAATGCTTACGTTTCTTCACCTCAGCCAAGACGCCATCTTTAGCGATGGAACGTTTAAAACGGCGAAGTGCAGCATCAATAGTCTCGTTTTTGCGAACTTTAGTTTCAGACACCAGTTTTCCCTCCCTCCGACCAGACCGTCCAAGAGCAATAACACGGTTCATCATCTTCCATTATAGGCGAAAGGCAATAAAAGTGTCAACCTTAACGTGATCCCTTAATATTAGCTGAGCTACAGATTTTTTTCAAGTGCAAAAACAATTCCACAACTTGAGTAACATTAACCTACGCTCTTATTTGTGTGAATCAGACAGACTTGTTAACGCACCCAACCGGGTTCCGCCCAGCACATGGTAATGCAAATGATGCACGGTTTGTTCGCCGTCTCTACCACAGTTGTTAATCAATCGATATCCCGTTTCCTGCACACCAAGCCGCTTGGCTGCCTCTTGTGCAGCTGCATGAATTTCTCCAATCAAAGGCAGATCTTCCGTAGTTACATCATTCATGGAAGCGATATGTTTCTTTGGCACAACCAACACATGTGTTGGTGCCGCAGGCTGAATATCATGAAAAACGATCACATGGTCGTTCTCCAGTACTTTGTTGGAGGGAATGGCGCCCTCTACAATTTTGCAAAATAAGCAATCCATCGTACGATCCCTCCTTCCTTCGACTACAAATTATGTATACTCCTATATCATACTAAAAGTAAATTCGCACGTCCAATACTGCACGAACAAGATTTATTTCACATGATTAATAGAAGAAATATGTATTAACATCAACACTTGCATAGGAAGGTAGCCGAGGAATCCATGAGAATTTCACAAGTTGGTCTCCTGATGCACTCGATCTTGTAGTTGTCAAAAAAAGCCACACCCGGAGGCACAATGTACATTGCCTGGGTCTGACTCTAATTGGATTTATTGTCGTTCAATCCTCTAATTCAAATGAATGCGGACTTAGACTTTTTTAATAATAAGGCAGTAGGGTTAATGCTGTCAGAGCAAACAAAGGCAGAACCAGCCTGTTAAAGCGTCTGCGACCATATCCATAATAAGGGTAAGGAGCAGGATAGCCGTAACCAGGATAAAATCCACGAGCAGCCGTCACCGGGTACTGAGTTACAGGCATCATATTCGGAGCTGCATTTGCATGGCCTGCCATAACTTCATTTCCAACCGGAACAGCCAAATAAATCATCTCATCATCCACATTCTCCACAATGCCATCATAATAAGAACCATCATTCATCTGAATACATACATAACGATGGATATGATCCTTACATAGTTTCTTTGCCGCTACTTTATCCACGCCAATCGCCTCCCAGTTCAGCTCTTCTTCACCCTTCATCGTATTCAGATCTGGGCGAATTGACACTGTATTGAAGAGGTTTAGATAAAAGGATACAAAAAAGGAGCCCCTCGTGAGCGGTCTTCAATAGAAGTCCGGCTGCCTGGACATCTATACAGGAAGCTTCCTGAACAGATGTCCGGGCGGGGGCTCAAAAATGTTTGTCGGCTTGACTGTAGTATAACAGCCTGATGAAGCTGTATCTGTGATAAAATTCACTAGTTGTCTCATCTGTCAAAAAAAAGATTTTTTTACAAATTGATCACTTCCAGAAATTCAGGGCTATAAACTTTCCAACACAACCCTGGATCCTGCACCAGCGTCGCCTGCTGGAATCACAACCAGTTTGCGCGGCAAACGCGCGCGCAGTTCAGGAACGTGACTGATGATACCCACGGCCAGGCGATCGTCATGCAGTTTTTCTAACGATGTAATGACCGTATCCAGCAATTCCGGGTCCAGTGTGCCGAACCCTTCATCCAAGAAGAAAAATTGCAGCGGATATTGCCCGCGCAACTGAATCTGGGCAGATAACGCCAATGCCAGTGACAATGAGGTCAGGAATGTCTCTCCCCCGGAAAGGGTAGATACTGGACGTTTCACGCCACCGTTAGCATCATCACAGATCACAAAACCGCCGCCCGAATCCACTTCCAGAGAGTAACGCTGTTTAGTCAGGAAACGCAGACGCTGAGAAGCCGCATGACTTACTTGCATTAGCTGCTCCTCGGCAATATATTCCACAAATGCGTTCCCCCTGAATGCAGCCTGCAACTTGCTCAGCAACTCGCCTTGATGGCTAATCTCCAATCGTTTCGTCTCCAGCTCTGTCCAGCGAACATGGCGTTTCTGCACATCCTCCAGATCCCGCTCGGCACGTGCTTTCGCTTGCAGCGCTGTCTCATCCTCAAATCTGGCCTGTTTTAAACGATTTGTGCAAGCGATCCACTGTTCTTCCGTAACAACAGCACCGTTCAGTTTCTGTTCCAGCTCACGCAACTGAGAAGCAAGTTCCCGCTCACGTTCACGATGATGCTGAATTTCTTTCTTCAACCGTTCCGCTTCCTCGGCAACCATAGCCGCCTGTGTAACAGCCGATTCTGTTTCGAATGGCGACTGTTCCAGAAGACGTTGCCAACGCTCCTGTGCCTGTTCCAGATGCTCTGCAGCTGAGACGGCAGCTTGCTGTGTCATCACATCTCGCTTCACCGACTCCTGCTTCTGCGAATCCGCTTGTTTGAAACGCCCAGCAGCTTCCTCCGCAGCCTTGCGCAATTCGTCCAGGCGAGCCTGTGTCGCGCGAATCAGATCTTCAACACGCTGTTCGCCAACCCACTGGCGCAGGCGCTCTTCTTTCTCGGCAAGCTGCTTGCTGCCGCCTTGCCATTCGGTCTGCCACTGGATCAGCTGCTTGTCCAATTCCACCAGCTTCTGCTGCAATGACTGGACAAGCTGCTCTTTGTCCTCAAGGAACGTCACGCTCTTGGCCAGACGTTCCTTGATGTCTTCAGCGCGTGCATCGCGCTCCTGCATCGCTTGATAGCGGCCTGCGGCCTCCTCCTGCGCGATGTCAGGCAGCTCTGCGGCCCAGCGGCTCTGCAATGCAGCCGCAGCGGCTTCGCTCTCGGCCAGCTTGCGCTCCGCCTGGGCGAGCCCGGCACGGCCGGCCTCTTGCGCAGCTGCCGCTTCCATGCGGCGTTGCTGCGCGTCCGCAGCCGCCTGCTGCAACGCGGCGGCTTCGCCCTGCAGTGGCGCTGCTGCGGCAGCCAGCGCCTGCGCGGCTTCGCGCAGCGCTGCGGCACGCGCTGCCCAGCCCACCGTGGATCGCTCGCTATCGGGCGATCCGGCAGGCTCGGGCTCCGCTGCCGCAGGCGCGGCCTCGGCTGCGGCCGGGGCTTCGCCGGCCGCGGCGCCAAGCTGCGTCAGAAGGCTGCGACGTTCGTGCAGCTGCTGGCGCAGCCCAAAGCGCAGCTCCTGCAGCTCCGCGTGCAGGCTGCGCAGCAGTTCCAGGTCCGCATCGTCTGCGTGCGGACCTTCTCCCGGCGGCGCAGCCGGGAGCGGGTGGTGTGCGGAGCCGCACACCGGGCATGGCTCGCCATCGCGCAGCTCGGCGCGCAAGGCGGCGGACAGTCGGTGCAGCTCCTGCTCACGCATCGTGCTGCGCAGCTGTTCCTCCGCCCGGGCCAGCAAGCGCTGTTCGCTACCTACATCCTGCTCACAAGCAAGCAAGGCTTCAAGACCTGCTGACGCCTGTTCCATCAATTGCTGGCGCTGTTCGGTCAGGCGTCTCTCTTCCGCAGCCGCCGCTTCCAGCTTGGCGGCCCCTTGTTCTGCAGACTGCCGATAGGTCTGCATGTCCGCTTTATTTTGGTTCACTTGCTCAAACGCTGTATCCATCCGATGTTTCAATTCAAGCGCTGCTTGCAGAAGTCTGCGTTCCTCGGACTTCACTTCGTTCGGCTGAAGACTCTCTTGCAATTCCTCACGCCGTTTACGTCCTCGCAGCTGTAGTTCTCGCTCTTTATCGAGCTGTTGTCCCAGCGTTGTCTGTTCGGCTTGCCCTTTTTCCATCAGTTGTGCAAGCCGTGAACAATCCATCTGTAAAACATCACGTTCCCGCTGCAACTCCTTGGCTTGCTCCAACTGATCCAGGCGCAGAAGTAACTTGGGCTCTCCTGCTGCCAGTTGCTGCCTAGCTTCTTCTGCCTTTCCAGCTTCCTGAACAGCCAAATGTTCGTGTTCCACTGCCTGCTTCCGGGCTGCCTCAGCTTCCATCTGACGCTGCTTCGAGGTTGCAGATGCATCACGTACCGTCTGAAGCGCAGGTAGCATCGCGTCGGCTGCTCCCGATAACTTCAAACGTTCTTCGTCCATTTCAATCTGGTTCGCCTTGGATTGCAGCAACTGCTGTTCTTCCATTCGTGTTTGCCGTTCCTGACTCAATTCACGAATTCGGCCGAAATGCTCCGCTTCCTTCACTGCTGAATCCAGCACCTTGCGCGATGCTTCCGCGTGCAGGACTGCCGCCTGAAGCAAAACTTTCGTTTCTTCGAGCGTTTCTTTACTGGCATTGCCAAGTCCCTGCTGCTCTGCCGCAAGGGATTGATGTGCCATATCATTATCCTTGACCCGTCGACTTAATTTAATGGCAAGCTGATCTCCGTACTTCTCCAGATGGAAGAGACGTTGCAGCATCTGCCTCCGCTCGCTGCCTTTCAGTGAAAGGAACTCTGCAAATTTCCCTTGCGGTAAAACCACCGCCCTTGTGAAATCATCCATTTTTAGACCAATGACATCTTCGACGCAACGATTGACTTCTGCCAGTTTGTCAGCAAGCACCTGATCTTCCCCGTCAATCGTCTCGATAAACTTGCTGACCGTATTGCTGACAGACACTTCATTATTGCGCTTAAAGCGCCGTACTACCCGAAATCTCCGGGTTCCCGCTGCCGAAGCAAGCTCGAATGTAAACTCAACCGAGAGCGAATCTTCGGCATGATTCATAATGCCCTGTGTACCATTTACTGCTCGTTCCACCTTGCCATACATAGCAAGTGTGATTGCATCAAGCAAGGAAGACTTTCCGCTACCCGTAGGACCAAAAATACCAAACAAGCCTGTCTCGGTCAGCACCGTAAAATCAATTTCCTGCATCTCGCGATAACTTTGCAATCCGGCAACTTTCAGTAAAATCGGTCTCATCTGCCTTCGACCTCCTCGCGCGCACCTGGCTCGTCTTCATCCACAAGCTCCAGGAACAGCTGTACAAGGCTGTCTTCCGGCTGCGCTCCACCGGTTTGACGCTGATAAAACTTGCGAAAAAGTTCATGTACAGGCAACTCTGAGCGCTGTTCTATTAGTCCTGCTGCCTCCATCTCGGGATATACAGGACGAATGTGAATAATGCCTTCATGAGTTTTGCGCAGCTGCTGAATTTCCTTGAGAGACATGGCATCCTCCAGCCAGACCTCCATATCGATGTAAGCCTGAGAATCACGTCCCTCATCCAGCCAGCGGTACACTTCAGCCAGACCGCCTCTCGCCTTCCAGCGAACGAGTGGATTACCTGAGGTAAGCAACACCTCTTCCACTTGTGCAGTTCCGCCCGGAGTGAGATCCACCATTGTAATGGATTTGCTCTGTCCGGCTTCCGAGAAACTGTACGCCAGCGGAGAACCGCTGTACCGAATGACACCGTCTCCTTTGACGGCTTGTGCCCGATGCAAATGCCCCAGAGCAGTGTATTGTGCCCCTGTCGCCAAAGAGGAAGGATCTACCGTGTAAGCTCCCCCCACCTGAATAGGCCGTTCAGAATCACTCTCTACCCCGCCTAATACATAAATATGACTCATGGCGAGATTCACTGTATCCGGACGAAAGGAAGCCGCCAAACGCTGCATTAACATACCCACTCTGCGGCTGTATGCTTGACGAAGTACATTCTCGTCCCCATCTGCCGTCAACAGTTCATTCAATCTGGCTTCTGACGGGTACGGCAAAGCGGCGATGTGTGCTGTCTCCCCGGTTCGTCTTGTATGAATGGTAACGGCCTCAGACACCGGTGTTCCCACAAGTGTAATCCCCTGCCTGTTCACGAGCGGTGTTACGGATGCCACCCTTTCAGGTTGATCATGATTGCCCGCAATAACAACGAGTGGTCTGCCATGCTCCGTCAAACGTGCTGCCGCCTCATAAAAAAGTTGTTCTGCCGAAGCTGGTGGATTAACAGAATCGTAGACATCTCCAGCCATCAATATAGCATCAGCCTGTTGATCATCGGCGAGTTTGACGAGTTCATCGACAAACTCTTCCTGTTCACGTAGCCGGCTTCGACCCTCCAGCGTTTTCCCCAGATGCCAGTCTCCCGTATGCAAAATACGCATCGTCCGTTCCACCTCTCTTTCCTAAACCCATCTATCGTTTCTTCTATCATTTTATAATTTAACCGCATGACCACCATCAAAAAAGTAGAGCCACGTGTGATCAACTTTCCGACTCAATATATCCTCAATCGCCCGTCCGTACAATTCTAGTTGGAAACGATAGTTTTCAACCAGAGGCTCAAGTCCTCCGCGATGTTCCAACACCCTGTCTGTCTTGTAATCCAGCAAAACAAGTTCACCATCGACCTCATAGAGACAGTCAATAATTCCCCTTACGAGCACCGTTTCGTTATCGAGAACAGCCTGCACTTTACTATTTTCACCAAATACCTCCCGCTCTTCGTTCTGACGCAATCCATGAATCCACTCCGCAGGAGACTGGTGTGCAGGAACGCCATAAGTAAATGGAATCTCCCTTCGAATCCATGCCGCACGAAGCATCTCGGTTCCTGGCTGCGTATCAAAAAAGGCGGTCAGTTCCCTTGTTTCAATCGCCTCCGCCTGATAAGGAAGCAAAATTTGAAGTGCCAGAAGACGGGAAATGGTCTGTTCAACAACCGATGCATCAACAACAGATCGATTTACAGGAAGGTGCTGCATCAACGTATGGTACACGGTTCCCCGTTCTGTTCCCGTCAGTTGTCTCTCGCCCATGAATTTGGGACGGCGCAAATGTAATTTGAATGAAGATTGCCCTACTTGAGTTCCCTTATGAATCTCGGCTTGCTCCCGCAGCTCTTCCATCACGGGATACGAAACATCTTCTTGCATGGAAAACATGCTCTTAATCTCAGTCACCGAAGTGCTCGCCGCCACCTCTGAAGCTGATTCATACGGATACGTCCAGGAAAGCCTTTCACCTATCTCTGAAGGAGCATCATCTGACATTCCCTCTGACTGCTCAATCACTACTGCCGATGAATTTAATCGAACCGGCTGCATCTTTTGCAGAGCTGTGACACGTTCTGCTCGTAATTCGGTTAACTCATCTTCATCGTTCTGTTGAATATCTAAGTTCGGTTCACGAGACACCCGATCCGCAGCAATTACGGATATGTTCCAGCGTGATTCATCACTTGTAAGACAAGCCGAATAAGAATCACGATCACCAGCAAGCTCACGCAGCACCGCAGCGTCCCGATGTCTTATCAATGCAGGTCCGATCCAGTCCAGATAATTCCGGCCAGCAGCAAGTAGATAATCAGGCAGCGCCAGTTCCGGACTGTCTTTAACCTGTGACCAGGCCTGTGCTTTTTTGACGGCATCCTTCACCGTACCTACCAAAACCATTTTTTCTTTTGGCCGGGTTAGGGCCACATATAACACACGCATCTCTTCCGCCAGCAATTCAAACTGAGCTCGCCGACGTATAGCCAGATTGGCTAACGTAGGATAAGCCACTCGGTTGTCACGATCCACAAATCTTGGGCCAAAGCCAAGTTCCTTGTGCATCAGAAACGGTGTATGCAGATCTTGCTGATTAAACAGTTTGGAGATGCCGCCGACAAACACAATCGGGAACTCCAGACCTTTACTCCGATGGATGGTCATAATCCGTACCGCATTGTCCTGTTCTCCTGAACCACTGGCTGCTGTTCCGAGGTCACCGCCATTTTCCCGCAATCTGGAGACATAGGTCAGGAAACGAAACAATCCGCGGTTTGCAGTTGCTTCCTCGTATTGACGTGCCCGATCATACAGTGCCTTCAGATTACTTTGACGCTGCTGACCTCCAGGAAGCCCGCCAACCCAGTCCAGATATCCAGTCTCCCGGTAAATACGCCAGATCAACTCACTTAAACTGCCTTGTCTTGCTTCGAGTCTCCATTGTTCCAGTTGACGCATGAAATAGATCAGTTTCTGTTGCAGATGCGGGTGAGAGAGTTCTTTTTCACCTATAAAGCCTGCATCCTGTTCATGTGCTTCTGTTCGCACATGCTCTCCGGAATCAACTTCCATCTCGGCAGTAACGGCGGATTCGCGCTGAGCCTGTTCGATCTCTGACCAACCTTCTGGCCACTGCATCTGAACCAAACCGTCAACATTTGAATCTCTTCCCGGCTGAGAACGCTGACCGAACACATCCGGTTCGTCCCTCCACTCTCCTGCCGCAGAAACAACGGCATCATAGAAGGACTGCCTTTTATCCCCCAAACGAATCTGAGCAAGCTCTTCTTCATTTAATCCAACCATGGGAGAACGAAGCACGGAGGCGAGAGGAATATCCTGTCTCGGGTTATCCACAAGCTGCAGCAGAGATAACATCACTTCAACTTCTGTCGCTTGAAAATATCCCTTGCTCTGCTCCCCACCTGCGGGGATGCCCTGCTGCCTGAATTCCTCAATCATCAGCGGTGCCCACATCAGCGTCGAACGCAGCAAAATAACAATGTCTCCATAACGTGCCGGACGCATCGTTTGCAATGCCTTGTCATACACGTTCAGCGCAGGCTTATCTGTATCTCCAACCATTTCTCGGATTCGCGCAGCGATGGCGCGTGCTTCCAGTTGAGCCGTTTCAAGTTCAGCACTCTCCAGTTCTGCTGCTGCAACTGTATCCACGGCCTCTTCTGTACTTTCCGACAAATCCGTGCCGCTGCCTTGGCGATCAATCAACATAAGCTCAGGCGTGTACGCTTCACTCCCCAGTGTCTCTGACGGGAAGGATGCACCGTAAGCCAGCTGAGCACGTTCATCATAGGCGATTTCGGCGACCCCTCCGTTCATCAGCTGTCTGAATATAACATTAACGGAATGCACCACTTCGGCACGACTACGGAAATTACGGGCAAGGTCGATTCGTTTTCCCGTTCCCGTCTCGATCCYCGTTCTTGCACTGTGCTCTTCGTACTCGCCATTGTCATCCGCAACCACATGAACACTCGGCGTGTAGTTACGATATTTGTTCATAAAGAGGCCTGGTTCAGCCAGTCGGAAACGGTAAATACTCTGTTTGACATCACCAACCATGAATCGGTTACCCGGATTTTCTCGGGAGATCAGCCTAACAATATCCTCTTGAACCGTATTGGTATCCTGATATTCATCCAGCAGCACTTCATCAAAACGTGCACGATATTCCATCGCCGCATCCGACGGCATCGAATGTTCAGGAGTGGAATCCTCATGCCGCAAAATGTGCAGACAATAATGCTCCAGATCGTTAAAATCAACTTGTCCGCGTTCCTGCTTCGCCTGGAGATAACGTTCGCCAAAGGTGCTGACAAGACGGGAAAGCTCCTTCATCAGCGGTGCGGCCTGTTCCAGCTCCTGCCAGAAGGAGAACGCACTCCTTCCAAAAAGTGAACCTTTCAGATCGGCAACAGCCTTTTTGGCTGTTTCCCGCAACTCCTTCACCTGCTCCTGCAGCCCTGGGTCAGTCTGATCTTTTTTACAAGGCTTCAATTTGCCAAATGCAGCTGGCTGGAATACCTCAGGCAACCTTTCCCAAGGCATGACTTCAACAGAAGATAAAAGTTCTTCAACCATCGCCAAATCCTCTTGAAGTGTCTCCGCATAAGGAGCCGGGCCCTCAGGTTGCAACGAAATCTGAATCCCTTGTCGCAGAACACCTGCTGCTCCACTTAAAGCAAGAGCCGCATCATGCAAAATACTCTGTACCCAAGCAGATTGGCCCAATGACTCTACACTTTGCACCTGAAAAGCCTTTGCCATCTCCATCAGCCAGTGATCTGGCCAGGAGTGACTTCGTGAGAAATCGTACAAACGTTGTACAAGTCGATGCATCGCATCATCATTTCGCTCCCCGCTGAACCAGTCCACCAGTTCGCGGAACGTGCTTCCCTCATCTTCTTCGCCGTACTTTTCCTCAAACAGCTCCTCAAGTATTTCCTGACGAAGCATTTCAGCCTCATTTTCATTCAGAATACGGAACGCCGGGTTTAACGGAATCTGCTGATAATACCTGCGAATGACTTCCATACAGAAAGAGTGCAGCGTTGTAATGGAGGCTCGTCCGAGCAGTGACAATTGCCTGCGCAAATGCTCATCCTCCGGTTGCTCCTCAAGCGCGCGCTCCAGCGCTTCCCGAATGCGCTGTTTCATCTCCGCAGCCGCAGCCTTAGTAAACGTGGCTACAAGCAATCGATCCACGCTGAATCCCTGGGAAGGGTCTGCAATTTTGCGAATAATCCGCTCAACCAGCACCGCTGTTTTTCCCGATCCTGCAGCTGCGGCAACCAGAATATCTTCTCCATGCTCGGAAATGGCGCTCCACTGATCATCACTCCAGAAGCTGCCTTCTGGTTTAGGCATATGCATCATAACGTTTCCCCTTCCCTGCTGTGAGACAACATATCCCAAACTTGCTGTTTGCCCGGTTTGGACAGCAGTTTATAGTCATTCCCCTCAATATTTTCATCAAACTGACAGACCGGTTTGAATGGACAGAATGTACATGCAATCTCCTGCTGTATCCGATACGGCTCGATGGCTGTATCTCCATCTGTAATGCGAGTTCCGATCTCGCGGATATTGCCACGAACAGCAGCAAGTAGCGTATCCCACTGTTCTGGAGTAGCTACCGCAGCACTGCTGTAGAAGCTGCCATCTGCTTTCAGTGCCACCGGAATAATCGCGGAATGTCCTTTGTCCAACGTGTGATCCATCTGAGCAACAGCATCGCGATCTGCCAGCAGCAGACCTTTCATTTTAAAGCGTTTCAACAGCTCTTGCCCGGCCTGTTCCGACGTCATGCCATTGGCCGATTGCAACAGGGGATTATGCACATGGAAATAGAGAGTGCCTCCTGGCATCGCCGTCTCCCCTAACCACTCCTCAGCCGCACTGAGCAATACTTCCAGATAGGTGAGCATTTGCAGTGACAACCCGTAGTACACTTCATGAAGCTTGAGATCTGTCTGGCTGGATTTGTAATCAATCACTCGCAGCAACAGACCGTTCTCTCCTTCAGCGACATCGACACGGTCAATCCGGCCGACAATCTCCAGCACACACCCGTTTTCCAGTTCAAAACGCAATGGCGGCAGAGGTTTCCCCGGACCAAAGTCAAGTTCCAGCCCAATCGGCTCAAAGCTGCCGCGTCTGGACTGTTCACCCAGAATGACGGAGGCACGACTGACGATATCTTTTAATTTGCGGAAAATATAACCGTAACGCTTCGTGCTTAGCAAAATTTCGCCCTGAAGCTGCGGAGCAATCTGCTCCACCGTTTGCTCTGCCTCTTGACGGCATTGATCCGGTGTCAGACTGCCCCAACTGCGATTTTCCTCACGCAGACGCATAGCCAGCTGACTTAGTGCAGCATGGAACAACTGACCGATATCCGGCGCCTGAAGACGATACAATTGCCGTTCTCTAAGCTTCAGTCCGTGAGATGCAAAATGAGAGAATGGACAAGCAACAAACCGCTCCATCCGTGAAACACTTGTCCGTACCTCCGTACCATACAGCCTACGGCTGGTTGATGTTTCCAGCCGCAGCGCACGGTTACGATAAAAGACAGAACCCAGCAGCCGCTCCAGCCCAGGGCGGCTCTCTTCACGCGTTACATGCCAATTGTAAACTGCCCACCATATGTCGGGAATGTCTTCTCCCCTGCGCCATCTGCGCAGCTGTCCAATCAGCATGGATAAACTCTGTTCTGGATGAATCGCGTATGAGAGGTGTACGGCATCCGAATCCGAAACCGGTGGCTGAGCAAGTAAAGGCTGCTCCTGTAATGCAAACATTTTGCGTATATGGCGCACAATTTCGGATGGAAGTAATGATTTACCCTCATCATCTGCAACCGGATAGCTGAGCCATAACTGCTTGCTGGCAGCGGTCAGAGCTGTATAAATCAGAAAGCGTTCATCCAGCATGAGTCTTGTTGCACCAGGTCCAAGACTCATGCCTTTCTCTGTCAGCAGCGACCTTTCCTGCTCGGTTAATACACCGTCGTCCTGAGGGATGGCTGGCAGTTCTCCATCAACCGCCCCAAGAATAAATACATATTTAATATCACGCAGACGTGTGCGATCCATGGAACCAAACAGCACCTGATCAAGCGCTGGTGGAACAAGCCCGAGCTTGAGTTCAGTCAATCCGGTTTCCATCATACCCGAAAATAAAGTGATATCCAGACGTTCATTGCCCATCATATCAACCATCTGATCCATCAGATCCAGCACAGCACCCCACATTTGCCGATGCTCTCTGGATCGCTCCGGATCCCCTTGTGCTTTGGCCTGAGCGGACATCTGATCCAGCTTGTGTGCGATGTCTGCATCATCTAAAAGTCCGAATAGCGCCTCACACTGAGCAGCAGCCGTTTTGGCTTTTTTCATTCGCTTCTCAAACGTGCCCAGTGCAGAAGTGATTAAGGCTCTGCAACTTTCCATCAGCGATAACACAGCATCTCGCCCTCGGCTGCGTGCCTCCTGCCCATTATCCTCCAGCGAGAGACTTGGCACATATTTCCACGGCTTGCCATCCGTCCAACGATATCCATGGATACCACAGGCAAGCACATAATTCTCCAGCTGATCCATATCTTCACGCGTGATGGAACCATCCAGCGGAAGCAGCAGATCCGTTTTGACACAGCGAAAAACATCTTCATACCGCCAGTTGCGCCGAACGATATCCAGTGCGGAACGAATGAATTCAGCCAACGGATGATGCAGTTCACTCCGTCTTCGGTCCAGAAAGACCGGAACATCATAATCTCTGAATAACGGCTCCGCAATATCAGCATACGTCTCTAATCCGCGAACCAACACCGCCATGTCCCGATATCTCGCTCCATCCTCCTGCGCCAGACGGCGCATTTCACGCAGTGCACCCTCCAGCTCTGCCCGGCGATTCTCCGCAGCCATCAAACGTATCCCTGGGTCCTCTCCCTGACTTCTCCAGCGAATTCGCCGATCAAAGCCAGCCTCCAGATGGGCAAGTCCCGGCCGATCCTTAAATCTCGGCAACACTTCACCATGCAGTACCGTTGTATCGCTGGACACACCCAAATGATCAGCCATGCCTTTGAGACGTACATAAGCACTAGCCGTTGGATAAAATAATTCCAGCTCTCCTGGCAGCATACCTTGCTCGTAAGCACCATCAAGCGTTAGAGAAATGGTGACAGACGAAGCCTGCAACATCAACTGCCCAATAACACTCAGCTCTTGTGAAGTGAAACTATGAAAGCCGTCAATCCAAACGTCAGCTCCCTGCAGCCATGTGCTTTCTGGCAAACGGCCCGTTAGTTCGTTCAGCGTATCCTCATCATCTATATATAAATCTGCCAATTCCTTCTCGTAATCATGGTAGATCAGATTCAAATCATGCAGTTTGTCTTCCAGAATAGGTGAAGCCGATGCAATGCTCCATTCTGCAAGTCCTTCTTCGAGTGCCGAAGAATGAACCTCATATCGTTTAAACTCACTATATAAATTAGTCAATTCCCCAATAAACCCAAGCTGGCTGCCAGAAGCAGCAAAGAGACGTAATTCTTCTTTCCTACGTTGAATGACTTTATATAAAAGCATCTTCTTACCTTCGGCTCCAATCGGAATACGGGCAGAACCTCCGGCCTCCTGCATAACACGATAAGCAAGACGGCGAAATCCAAGTACTTCGGCACGCATCGTGCCTTTAATACCTCCAGAGGATACCAGCGCCTGCTCTGTGCGAAACGAACTCTGTTCCGGAACAAGCAGAATTAGTGGTTTTCCTTGGGGCTCCTGCCTAAGCAGGGATATGATTTCTCGGGTAATCAGTGTGCTTTTACCACTGCCTGCCCGGCCAATAACAAAGCGTACGGACATGTGTCATCCTCCAAACTGCACGTACAAGATTTTAATTTCCAGTATACCATACCTGGTCTGCTTCGGAACATACGTTTGCCATGATCCACCTAATAAGACCATAATATTGTTATTGAAAACGAAGTAAACAGAATTAAAAAAGCCGCCACCTGTTCAATACAGCCAGCAGCATCAATTATGGAATGAAGTTTATTTCCAATCTCGGTGACAGATAAACCTATTCGCAGTTTTCAAGTCCACGATTCAGTTAAACAAATTCAAGCTCTATAGCCTTTTGCACTAATGTCTGATCATTGGTTAGTAACCCGTAGCTTAAAATCGTTACGCAGCAGTTAAAAAGATCTCCCATAGGCCAGTGATGCGGTCGTTTGGTCAAATATTCTTCAACAGCAGCAACCTGCTCTATGCGCGGCAGCAAATACTTGCTTTCAGCTTCTTTGAAGCTGTCTGCTGTTTGCTGAGCAGCTTCTTGTATATTTTCAGAGGAAACAAGAACAGAATGTTTATGCTCCGTATACTTTTCAACACTGTTGCCGAAGCCGACTGTAGCATTTGAGATCATCGTTATTTGATGCTTGTCAAGAAATGTATGTAATCGTTCAGCTCTTTTAGATTTCGCATATCAATGTAAGCCTGCTACGTCTATAATTACGCGTTTCAACAACATACCCGTACACATAGCGAGCAGACCTGCTCCTTTCTTCAACTTAAATTCCTTCGGTTTCCAACCTAGACATACATAAATGAGTCGGAACAAAGGCTGAGCACCGTATTCTTTTCGATCAACAATATAAGCTATTCACCAAGATCAAGATTTTACTCATAAACAAAATACCCTATAAGATGGACTTTTTAAAGTGTCTATCTCATAGGGTACATATCATTCTAAAACAGTCCTCTTAATTTTTTTTGCTTCTCACTTCAAAAATAGCGAATTTCAGGTAATGCCCTTCATCTACGCCCAAAATTTGCGGGTGATCCTTACCGGCCGCTTTCCAGTCAATTAAACGTAGCACTTTGCCTGCATCTTCCGCTGCATCGGCAATCGTTTCAAGGAAGAGATCAGGACGCATGTGGTAGGAGCAGCTTGCGGTTACCAAATATCCACCCTCATTGACCAGTTTCATGCCTTGCAGGTTGATGTCCTTGTAGCCGCGGCATGCCCCTTTGACTGCTGATTTTGTTTTGGCAAACGCAGGTGGATCCAGAATAACGACATCAAACGTTTTTCCAGCACTGGACAATGCTTTGGAGGTATCTACCTTTTGCTCCGCTGCTCGTGCGCGTGCATTGCGCTCATCAAGTCCTTTGACTTGCTCACGCAGATATTGAAAAGCATCGGCCACAACGAACTCAACCCGATCCGTGAAACCATTTAGCTCGACATTGGTTCGTGCGCTCTCAATCGCATGTTCGGAAATATCGAGGCAGGTTACCTTTTTCGCACCAAATTTGCAAGCGTTCAGGGTGAAGCTGCCGGTATGAGAGAAACATTCCAGCACGGTGGCACCATCCCAATAGGGGAAAGTAACCACTTTGCCGCCCTTGTTCACAGGCAACAGCTGTTCTGTTCCTTCATGCTCGATCTGTTGCACAGTGATGCCGCTTTTGTACCCCCAGCCTTTCATCAACGGTTCAATGGCAGCCCGATTTTCCCGCTGGTCGAAGAAGTACCCTGTCTTCTGTCCTTCCACGATATCCACCTTGATAAGTAGCCCATTTTCGGTCACAGTCACATGACGCGGGCATTCCCCGTAAAGTGGTCCTTTAATCTGCTCCAGACCTTCGAGTTCACGGATAGAGACATCACTGCGCTCATAGATACCTTCCGGCTGCATCACTTCAATGAGAGCCTGCACAATGGCTTCACGGCAACGGTCCATACCCAGTGTAAGGATCTGCACAACTAAAATGCTATCAAACCGATCAACAATCAATCCAGGCAGAAAATCAGCTTCGCCATAAACAAGACGGTAGGCTTTGCCATCCTGAATGAAGCGTTCACGGTGACGCAAACAGTCATGGAAACGAGCCGCAAAAAAGGCGGTATCCATCTGTTCAAACTCCAAAGGCTGGTATGAGACTATACGAACGGTAATCTGTGAAGCCGGATTATAATATCCTGTAGCCAAGTAACGACCTTGATGATTCAGTACATTGACGATATCACCCGGTTCCGGGTTGCCGTCTACAGTTGCAATTTCATTATTAAAAATCCAGGGATGTGCATGTTCCAGCCGCTTTTTGCGGCTTCGTTCCAGTGTTACGGATGGCAAGATTGATCCACTTCTTTCGTAAGTTAGTTGAAAAGATAGGTTTGGGCGGCAGAGGCCGCTCCGGGGACGAATCGATTCTATGATCGCTGTTGTCCTCGGATTTTTCTGATTCCCCTTCTCCAAAGGGAAAATCCGAGGACAAGCCTATGCTTCCGATGTAGCTTTCTTTCAGAAAGCTTTCAGGCGAGCGCTTCGCTTCTTTGGATTCGATTTCGTCCCCTCCGCTGCGTTTGCCGAATCACCGTATCTTTTGCATGGGAGTTAACAGTTTCAATTCCTCTTGTGCTTGTCATGCTTGTCTCTGCTTCCTCATAGGATAAGTGATAAGGAATCGGACGGGAGGAATGATTCGTAATGTTCAGAGAAGTAATTCTGCCTCTGTTATATGGGCTGATTATCTTTTTTGGCGGTATGAAGCTGATGGAGACAGCGCTGCAACGCATGGCTGGGCCGATGCTGGCAGGCTGGTTAAACCGTGCCACTTCTGCCCCATGGAAGGGTATGGCATTCAGTGCAGGCGCAACTGCTCTGCTGCAGAGCAGCACTGCGGTAACGGTGCTCACCATAGGACTAGCTAACGCGCGCTTAATTACCTATGGACGCACACTCGGCATTATCTTGGGGACCAATATTGGAACCTGCTTAACGACAGAGCTTGTCGGTCTTCAGATCGGACGTGCCGCACTTCCGTTGTTGCTTATATCTCTAACAGGCTGGGCGGTTTTTGTTGTCCTTGGTGAACGTAACCAAACTGCCCATGAACGCACTCGCCTTACTTTGAGCAATATGCAATTCAGTTGCCTTGCGGCAGCAGGATTTGCTCTTGTCATGACAGGCATTCAAGTCATGCAATCCATTGCTATCCCACTTCGGAGCATGGGCGTATTCCAATGGTTTCTGGAGCGGTCGACCGACAGCCTATGGTGGGGTTTTCTTGCCGGTGCGTGCCTGACCGCGCTGATTCACAGCAGCGCCGCAGTTATCAGCATGGCGATTACACTTGCCTCAACAGGCGTGCTGCCTGTAGAGATCGGCATCGCCATTGTAATCGGGTCTAACGTAGGGACCTGTATCACTGCTGTTATTGCAGCCGCGGGCGGAGCTTCCGCAGGCAAATTCGTGGCAGCCTCCCATGTTGTGCTCAACATTGCGGGAGCGCTGCTGTTTATGCCGCTGATCGGCCAGCTACATGCAGTGTCGGCCTGGCTGTCAGCGGACAACGGGACACAGATTGCGCATGCCCAGACCCTTTTTAACATCATCAGTTCATTGCTTGCCTTACCGTTCTGTTACCTGCCGATCTGGCACAAGAAAACACCTGTGCTCACCCCATCGGCAAAGAGACCTGTCGCTTAATATGTTGTCACAATATTGGCGTTATTGAAAACAGAAATGGGTAGGTAAGTAGACCATCATTTAAGCGTAACGTCGTAAGACATTAAACGTTAATGCCCAGTTTATTCAAGCCCATGCGCAAAATGTCATCGTTGTTATCGTATCCGTTCTGCTGCTGTTTGGACCATGCCTCTTCCGGAGCAAACCAATCCACACCTTTGATTTCTTCGATCTGAGGCTGCAAGTCACCACTTTCTGCTTCCACGAGGTAATAGTGTACTTCCTTGTCCACGTGTCCAAACTCGGCATGCTGATACGTATATGCAATGATATTAATCGGCTCCACGATGCGACCCACCATACCCGTTTCTTCCAAAATCTCACGGAGCGCCGTCTGTTCGATCGTTTCTCCATCTTCCATTTTGCCTTTGGCGAGTGTCGTTTTACCGTAACGGTCTACGATAAGCTGGATTTGGATCTGACCATCTTCTCCTGTTCTGTACACAACGCCGCCTGCTGAAATTTCTTTTTTGTTCATGATGTTCTCCCCCATCTGCTTCAATTCTTTTATTGGCAAAGAAGGACCTCATCTCCCTGGGTATATTCCCTAAGGAAATGAAATCCTTGTTCATAACGCCTTGATTACATCGCGGCGGATTTCACATTCTCTTCAAGTACACGAACCAACGTACCCTTGCTCTCATTCGCACCTGCTTCGGTCAACTTCACGCGGCACACTTTACCTACCATATCCGGCGTTCCATCAAACACCAGTTGAATGTAGTTGTCACTGTAACCGTGCAGCTTGCCACTGCCTTCGCGGCCTTTCGCTTCACCTTCAGGAATAACCTCGAGTACTTGTCCAACGAATTTTTCAGCATACTCCAGTTGCATCTGTTCAGACAATTCAATCAGTTCATGCACCCTTGCATTTTTGATTTCGTCATCCACTTGATCCTCCATACGTGCTGCCGGAGTACCTGTACGTTTGGAGTATGGGAATACGTGCATTTCCGAGAAGCCGATTTTACGCATCAGTTCATAACCGTTACGATACATCTCATCCGTTTCGCCTGGGAAACCAACGATAACATCGGTCGTGATCGCAACATCCGGCATTGCCTCACGTATACGCAACATTTTATTATAGAACTCTTCTGTCGTATATTTGCGGCGCATGCGTTTCAGAACGGTGTCATCTCCTGCTTGCAACGGAATGTGGAAATGACGAACCAGTTTGTCTGAACGTTTGATTACGTCAAGCATCCGGTCATCAATCTGGCTAGCTTCGATCGAGCTAATTCGGATACGCTCCAGACCTTCCACTTTGTCCAGATCCCACAGCAGGTCGGTCAGATCATAGTTATCCATGTCATCTCCGTATCCGCCTGTATGAATACCTGTCAGGACAATCTCTTTGTAACCCGCTTGTACGAGCTGATGAGCCTGCTGAACAATGCTATTTGATTCACGACTGCGGGACAAACCACGGGACCAAGGAATGATGCAGAACGTACAGAAGTTGTTGCAACCATCCTGAATTTTAAGGAATGCACGAGTCCGATCCGCAAAATCCGGTACGTCCATTTCTTCAAATACGCGTGTTTTCATAATGTTGCGCACCGCATTAACAGGTTGACGGGATTCTTGAATTTCGTTTACATAAGGCAAAATTTTATCCCGATCCTGGGTTCCGATGACCAGGTCCACGCCAGGAATATCCAGAATCTCCGCAGGAGATGTCTGTGCATAACATCCGGTTACCGCTACAATGGCATCCGGATTGCGACGGATGGCACGGCGGATAATTTGACGACTCTTTTTGTCACCTGTATTCGTTACGGTACACGTATTAATCAAATAGACATCAGCTGTCTGTTCATCAAAGTCTACCTGTTCGTATCCTTCATTTTTGAACAATTGCCAGATCGCCTCTGTATCATAAAAGTTAACTTTGCAGCCCAAGGTGTAAAACGCCACGGATGGCATAATTACATTCCCCCCATTTCTCCAGATTCATATAAAATACAAGTCAGGGCAGCCATACCCGCTGTCTCGGCCCGCAATATACGCTTGCCCAGTCCGACGGATATCGCACCTGCTTCATCGGCCTGAGCCGTTTCCTTTTCGGAAAACCCACCCTCAGGTCCAACAACAACCAGCACGTTTGCTCCTGTATCAGAAGCAAGCTGTTCCACGAACAGCTTCAAAACATCTCTAAGCTGCTTGCCGTCCTCTTTTTCATAACAATAACATACCAGATCATAGTCCCCAAAAGAAGATAACAGCCCTTTCCAGGAAAGCGGCTGCTCAACGGTTGGAATGCGGTTGCGATGGCTCTGTTCAGCAGCTTCTTTGGCAATTTTCCGCCAACGCTCCAGACGTTTGCCTTCTTTCTTGGCGTCGTATTGCACAATGGTACGTTCTGATAAAAAAGGCACAAAGGATACCGCTCCGATCTCCGTGCATCTCTGGATAACCGTCTCCATTTTGTCGCCCTTTGGCAAACTCTGAGCTACAGTTACATTCAACCGTGCCTCGTGATCCATAACCAGCGGTTCCAGAATGGTTGCTTTCACTTCACCTGCTTCAATACTATCGATGGCGACCAGTGCTTCTTTAGAGCTTCCGTCGCTGACAATCAGCTTGTCTCCTGGCTTGCCACGCATGACTTTGCCGATATGACGGGCATCATCCCCCGTAATCATCACTGCACTTTCACTGAACTGCTCTGCAGATACAAAATATCGCTGCATATGTTGTCCACCCATTCTTTCCTGTTATGACTGGCATTCTCCCTGCCTGTAAGCAGGCAAGAATCCAATCGCACAGATGATCATACAACTTTTATGTGCTTCTGACCAGCACAATGGTTCAATCACAGACTGTTTTATAAGCTTATGTTAAAGATATAATTCAATAACGAGACCAACTAAATCCCGGTACATATCGTTGGCAAAGAGATATAACGGTTGAATTGTGACCGCCTGTAATGGCGGAATAATTAGAATCAACAGGAACACAATGATTGACCATTGTTCCACCCCTTCCAGCTTGCGGCTAATCGAAGGCGGCAGTACATCTTCAAGGATACGGTAACCGTCCAGCGGCGGAAGAGGAATGAGATTGAACATAAACAGGAAAAAATTCGTGACACTAAACATCGGCAAAAATGTCATCACAGCTGTAACTACCCGCTCGTTTTCAATGTTCCCCAGTACACCTGATCCAAACAATATTCCGTAGATCACTGTTCCGATAATAGCCAGTAGCAGATTGCTCAGTGGGCCTACTACAGAAACAATCGTTCCCATGAGTCTCGGTTTGTCAAAGTTCGCACGGTTTACAGGTACAGGTCGTGCCCATCCAAAACCTGCAATTACGAGCAAAAGCACCCCAAGCAGGTCAAAGTGCGCCACCGGATTCAATGTAACCCTACCAAGTAGCTTGGCTGTGGGATCGCCAAATTTGTTGGCGAAATATGCATGCGAAAATTCATGGATCGTAAATGCAATCAGAATAGTCACCAGAAAGAACGGCAGTTGATCCAGCGGAAGACGGAATATCCGATCTAAGAAGTCCATAGACTACCTCTTTCTGGCTTCAAAGGCTAGCCAGTCCTCTTCACGCTCGATGGCGCGAACTTCAAATCCTGAAGCCACTAATGCATCATGTACAACCTGCTCCTTGTTCTTCCAAATGCCCGAAACGATATAAATTCCACCAGACTCCAGTGCTTTATACACATCGTCGACGAATAGCAGAATAATCTCAGCCAAGATGTTGGCTACGATAATTTTGACCGGCAGCTTGACACCCAGAGCAGGATCTTGGCTTCCTAGGACAGACAATAGATCACTTTCTTTAACCGTGATTTGCTGTTGCATTCGGTTCAATTCCACGTTTTCCATCGCACTTGTTACAGCAACCGGATCAAGATCAAGTGCGAGCACGTGCTTTGCACCTAAATGTACTGCACCAATGGCCAGAATACCTGACCCCGTACCCACATCAATGATTTCTTCGCCGCCTTGAATTACTTTTTCTAATGTACGCAGACAAAGCGTTGTCGTTGGATGCGTGCCCGTACCAAAAGCCATTCCCGGGTCCAGTTCAATAATTTTCTCATCTGCGCTCTCTGGTGTGTATTCCTCCCACGTTGGCTTAATCGTCAAACGATCGGATATGCGCACCGGTTTGAAGTATTGTTTCCAAGCCGTTGCCCAGTCGTTTTCATCAACTGTACGTGTTTCGTAACGAACCTCTCCGACATTAATTCCAAAATCGGGCAATTCTTCAATTCTCGGATTTACTTCTGCCTGCAATGCAGTCATGTCTGTACCTTCGGAGAAATATCCTTTGATGACTGCAAAACCCTCGGGAATATCATTCAGTGGGACATCGTATAACTCACCATAGGTTGTATCCCGTTTTTTATTTAAAGTACCGGATTCTTCAATCGACACCCCTCCGGCACCCGCTTCATGTAAAAAATTCGAAATCATCTCCACAGCTTCTTCTGTGGTATGTATTGTTAGTTCATGCCATAACATACGTGGTTTTGCCTCCTCGATAATTAAAAACGTCGTTTACCTGCTTATAATTTAAACATCCCAACTATTGTACTACACATGCAAGCCAGAGCACAAAGCATACTCATAAAAGAAAACAAAACAGGATATCCGCAGTCAAACCGCTCGAATATCCTGTCCCGTTTTTTCGGTACCTGTCGATCTTTCTTAGGAACACAACTAATAAAAACGTCCGCCGTTCTGTGTGATCATCTCTGCAGCTTGTGGCAAAGAATCCTGAGAGACAGATACCGTCAGCAAAATGCCTTGTTTTATGCTTCCCGTTGCATCGTCCGCTGGGAGGTCATAGACCTGTCCTCCTGATAACATCTCGGTTTCATCACTGATTAGAGCAAGAACATTTAGTTCTCCACTGAAACCGCCAACAACCGCTGTTGGCGATTTATCTTGACCCTGAATGCCGCTTGAACCAGATGTATCTGCATTTTCTCGCAAACTTTCGATGCGCAATTGGTTAGGATGCAGCAATTCCAATGCTCTGCGTGCAGATTCAGCTTCAGACCAACTCGTGAACACAGCCTCAAGTGTGACCGCTGAGCGATCTTCAGTCATGAATTTCTCGTCCCTGCCGACGATCCGCTGCCTCACTGCGGCGCAATGCTTCGATATCCTCATGATCTGCTGCTTCTGCGCTGAACTCCACATCCTCATTTTTTGCCGATTGCAGGCGTTTCATTTTCTCTGTTTTCGTTAAAATTTCACCTGGTCGTTGTCGATTAGCCATGTTGTTCTTCCTCCCTTAGTATATTTACACATACACTCCGATGACAGAATAACCTTCCAATCGCTGTTATCCCCAGATTTTTTTGATTCCCTTTTTCAAGGGTAAAATCCGGTGATAAAGGCGAAGCGTATGCTTCCGATGCTAGCTTTCTTTCAGAAAGCTTTTAGCTCCGCTTTTTCAGGTTTTTTCTGTCCTCTCCGTTGCTGTGTAAATGATCTTATTGCTCAAATTCAGATCATTCCACCGGCTTGTTCAATAATCGACATCGCGCGGTGATGTACCTCTTCATCTACAACAACAGTTAATAAGATGTCCCTTCCTGTAGGGCCGCCTTGTCCGCCATCACTCATTCCGCTCGCAGCAGGGTCTGCCGCAGCCATGATGCCTGAACTGGCATTGGTTTGCATCGCATCAGGTACCCATGATGAGTAACTTCCAGAGATACCCGGTTTGTAGGAGGCACCGCTTGGCCCTACACCCGCATAACGGCTAAAACGATTAATGGATAGATCATCCACTCGCAGCGCCTCCAATTTTTTGACCACTCCCTGAGCCTGCTCCGGGCTATGAAAATAGGCCAAAATATTTTTCTCCGTCATTTGCTCCACCTGCTTCCTTGAGTTGTCCCAACCTGTATCTGTTTAACATATCGTTCCCGCCATGCTATCTTTCCGCAACCGAGCCCAGAATATACCGAATTCCCGACAGTTGGACACTTAGAAACACATCCGATCAAACTGATTTACATAAAAAAAAGACACCCTCGATAATCAAAGATCATCGAAAGTGTCCTCATGACTACTTCATATATGAATCAGTCGCCTCGAAAGGCACGTTTAACTCGATCAAAGAACGATTGCTCATGCTCATGGGTTTGTTCTCCGTCCAGTGCAGCAATTTGGCGAAGCAGTTCTTTCTGTTCGTCACTCAGCTTACTTGGCGTAACCACAACGACCTTCACATGCTGATCCCCTTGTCCCATACCGCGCAGACGTGGTACGCCTTTGCCTTTGAGGCGGAAGTATGTTCCTGTTTGAGTACCCGCCGGAATTTTCAGCTTCACTTTTTCGGTCAGTGTCGGGATTTCAATCTCGTCTCCCAGTGCTGCTTGAGCAAACGTCAGTGGAATCTCACAGTAAATGTCATCGCCTTCGCGCTCAAAGAAATCGTGAGACTTCACACGAATGACAATGTACAGATCGCCTGCCGGGCCACCGCGAAGACCACCTTCGCCTTCACCTGTCATACGCAGCTGTGCACCGTCATCTACACCCGCTGGAATGCGAACATGAATTTTGCGCTGTTTGCGAACTTTACCGCTACCGCTACACGTTGTACATTTCTCTTTAATAATCTGCCCTGTACCGCTACAGTTCGAACAAGCACGGCGATTCACCATACGACCAAATGGTGTATTTTGAACCACTTCCTGCTGCCCGCTACCGTGACAGACCGAGCATGATTCCGGCTTCGTTCCAGGCTTCGCACCTGAACCATGGCAAGTATCACAGCCCTCAGTGCGAGGAATCGTGATATCTGATTCCTTGCCAAATACAGCCTCCTTGAACTCAATGGTCATGGTGTACTGCAGGTCGTTCCCCCGTTGCGGAGCATTCGGGTCACGACGCCCACCACCACCGCCAAAGAACATATCAAAGATGTCGCCGAATCCGCCGCCACCAAAGTCTCCACCACCAAAACCACCTTGGTTCGGATCGATGTGACCATACTGGTCGTACTGAGCACGCTTCTGGCTGTCACTTACGACATCATAAGCTTCTTTTACTTCTTTGAATTTGGCCTCCGCATCTGCTTCCTTGTTTACGTCAGGGTGATACTGACGGGCGAGCTTACGGTAAGCCTTTTTGATTTCCTCGTCGCTCGCATTTTTGCTTAGTCCGAGTACCTCATAATAATCACGTTTTTCAGCCACTCTTCCACCCCCATAACATTCACCTTATCGCACATCGTGACAAAAGGAAAGTCAAAGCACGGGAGCCCCGGCTATGACTTTCCCTTTAATCCGAACGTCACCGATGTTTAACTCGCAGCAATAGCGAATTAATTATTTTTTATCTTCATCCACAACTTCGTAATCGGCATCTACAACGTTGTCACGTTTCGCAGAACCTTGTTGCTCTTCAGCACCTTGAGCTGCTTGCTCCTGAGCTTGAGCTTGCTCATACAGTTTAACAGACAACTGTTGAACGATCTCTGTCAACTCTTCTGTAGCCGCTTTGATGTCTTCCAGATTGTCGGAAGCCAGCACGCCTTGCAATTTTTCTTTGGCAGCATTTGCTTTTTCTACTTCGCCTGCATCTGCTTTTTCACCAAGATCTTTGATCGTTTTGTCTACAGAATAGATCAATTGGTCTGCACTGTTTTTCGCTTCTACAAGCTCTTTACGTTTTTTGTCTTCCTCAGCATGAAGTTCAGCATCTTTCATCATTTGCTCTACTTCAGCATCGCTCAGACCGCTGGAAGAAGTGATTGTAATTTTTTGTGTTTTGTTTGTACCTTTGTCTGTTGCAGACACGTTAACGATACCGTTAGCATCGATATCGAAGCTAACTTCGATTTGCGGTACACCGCGTGGTGCTGGAGGGATATCTCCCAACATGAAGCGACCAAGCGTTTTGTTGCCAGCAGCCATCTCGCGCTCACCTTGCAGGACGTGAATCTCAACGCTAGGTTGATTGTCTGCATAAGTGGAGAACACTTGAGATTTGCTTGTAGGGATCGTTGTATTACGCTCGATCATTTTCGTAAATACGCCACCTGCAGTTTCGATACCCAGGGACAGCGGAGTTACGTCCAGCAATACCACGTCTTTAACGTCACCTGTCAGTACGCCCGCTTGTACAGCTGCACCCAGTGCAACAACTTCGTCCGGGTTCACGCCTTTGTGCGGGTCTTTACCTGTCAGTTTTTTGATGGCTTCTTGCACTGCTGGAATACGTGTAGAACCACCAACCAATACGATTTTGTCGATATCGTTAGGTGTCATGCCCGCATCGCTCAGTGCACGGCGAGTTGGTTCAAGCGTACGCTCAACCAGATCAGCAGAAAGCTCTTCGAATTTCGCACGGCTCAGGTTCAATTCCAAATGCTGAGGAACGCCGTCAGCAACCGTGATGAACGGCAGGGAAATCGTTGTAGTCAATACGCCGGAAAGCTCTTTTTTCGCTTTCTCAGCTGCATCTTTCAAACGTTGTACAGCTGCTTTATCTTTGCTCAGATCAATACCTTGATCTTTTTTGAATTCACTTACGAGATAGTCAATGATCACTTGGTCAAAGTCATCACCGCCCAGTTGGTTGTCACCGCTAGTTGCTTTAACTTCGAAGAAACCATCACCCAGTTCCAGGATGGATACGTCGAACGTACCGCCGCCTAGGTCATATACCAGAATGGTTTGGTCTTCGGATTTTTCCATACCGTATGCCAAAGCTGCTGCTGTTGGCTCGTTGACGATACGAAGTACTTCCAGACCTGCGATTTTACCCGCATCTTTCGTCGCTTGACGCTGACTATCATTGAAGTAAGCTGGAACAGTGATAACCGCTTGAGTTACCGTTTGACCCAGGTATGCTTCTGCATCAGCTTTCAGCTTTTGCAGGATGATTGCAGAGATCTCTTGTGGAGAATAATCTTTGCTATCGATCGTTTCTTTGTGGGATGTACCCATGTGACGCTTAATGGAAATGATCGTACGATCCGGGTTGGTGATCGCTTGGCGTTTCGCTGTTTCACCAACGACACGCTCGCCATCCTTTTTGAAACCTACCACAGAAGGAGTGGTACGCGCACCCTCCGGGTTTGGAATAACTACAGCCTCGCCGCCTTCCATAACGGCTACGCATGAGTTGGTTGTTCCTAAGTCAATACCGATTACTTTGCTCATCGGAAAATTTCCTCCTCAACAATTTAAAATGAATAGGCACTTGTCAGCCTTATTGTGTTAGTAAGTGATCTGCTCTATGTGTATAAAAGCTGTATATTAAAACTCGTCCCTTGCTCAGCTTAAATTAAGAACTTACCTTAACCATTGCCGGACGAAGTACTTTATCCTTCAGCATGTAGCCTTTTTGAACCTCTTCCACAACGATGCCTTCTTCATGCTCATCGCTCTCCACTTGCATAATCGCTTGGTGGAATTCAGGATTAAACGGTTGTCCAACCGTTTCCATCGCAGTCAGTCCTTCGTTCGTCAGCACGGTTTCCAATTGACGCAAGATCATTTGAAATCCTTTGGCAAAAGATTCAGTTTCCGTACCTTCCGGTACAGTAGCCATAGCGCGCTCGAAATTATCCATCACTGGAATCAGTTCGGTGACCAGCTTCATCGAAGCGTATTTGGCAAGCTCTTCTTTTTCCTTCTGTGTACGACGACGGAAGTTATCAAAATCAGCTTGCGCACGTACAAAACGCTGTTGCGTTTCCTCAGCCTCTGCTTTCAAACGTGACAACTCATTTTGCTCCTGATCTGTTATCTCCTCAGCCTGTGTTTCTGCAGCTGCAGCCTCATTGATAGGCTCTTGCTCAGCGGCTGTTACTTCTTGCTCTTCTGTGAATGATTGCTCCTCTTTCAAGATGTTCACCTCCTTATAAGAATGAATCGTAATTCCCACATTGCTTATTTAAAGCGAGTCGTAAGCATAGTCGTAAGATCACGGGATAATGTATTTAGAATATGGATGACACGTGCATAATCCATTCGGGTTGGTCCTAGAATTCCAATAGACCCAAGTGCCTCGCCGTCCAAGGAATACGACGCTGTAATCAAGCTACAATTCGCAAAGGCTTCATGATCGTTCTCGGTGCCAATTCGCACCTGAATTCCGGGCCCGCCGGGCACTGGCATCATCAATTTCATTAATGTTGGTGTCTCATCTAACAAGTCCAGAATATCCTTAACCTTTTCCACATCTCTGAACTCCGGTTGTGTCAACATATTGGTCGCTCCACTGAGGAACAGACGGTTGTCATGTTCATTGTCAAATGCACTGTTGAGTACCTGCATAACTTCCTCATAACGTGTGATATGACGCTCCATCTCTTGACCCAGCTCAGTATAAAGACGTGATTTCAACTTGTAGATCGGTACGCCTACCAATTTGCTGTTTAACAAACGAACCACATTCTCCATCTCCGCAACCGAAATTTCAGGCGGAATCTGAACCGTCTTGTTTTCCACTTGACCGGTGTTCGTCACTATAATGGCTACAGCTTCATTCTCATTCAGCGGAAGCAACTGGAAATGACGCAGTGACGTGTGGAACACCTCAGGTCCCAGTAAAATCGAAGTATAATTCGTCATATGAGACAGAATGTTGGATGCATGCTGAATAACCTGTTCCATCACATTCAGCTTTTCTGCAAAGAATGACTTTAAATCATCCAGTTCCTGTGGCTMCACCTGATTCCAGGGAACCAAGTGATCGACATAATATCGGTAGCCCTTGTGAGAAGGAATGCGGCCAGCTGATGTGTGCGGCTGTTCCAGAAAACCCATCTCTTCCAGATCGGCCATTTCATTACGAATGGTCGCCGGACTGTATCCAACATCTCCTCTTTTGGAAATGCTTCGGGACCCTACGGGCTCAGCTGAACGGATATAGTCATCCACTATAGCGTTCAGAATCATTCGTTGACGCTCTGTTAACATGGTGAGTATTCCCTCCTTCTGACTGTACTGTCCCATGTCGTTAGCACTCCAGTTAGATGAGTGCTAATCGGTAATACAAAAATACCAAACTGACATGATCATTGTCAAGTGAGTTTGCGGAATGAAATCATCTATTTATAGTATAGGCCAATAACCTTCACTTATAACGCATATTATGAACCTGGTGTTATAGTTCTCGATCCACAGGATAATGTCTCAGGCTGAAACGTGCCCCTCCCAGTGGAGAATCACTATACACCAAATCTGCATGAAGATGTACTGCAAGTTGTTTGCTGATCGCAAGTCCCAGTCCTGTAACCCCATTATTCCCCGTATAAAAACGTCGGAAAATATGCTGCCGGTCAAGCTCATTCAAACCTGGTCCATCATCATCAACATGAAGGATCCAGTCAGCATCATCGTCACCCGGGTACTCCAATGTCAATTTCACTTGAGTTTGGGTATGACGCACTGCATTTTGCAGCAGGTTTAGCAGAATCTGAAATAGCTGCTCACCGGCTGTTTCAACCATGCACGAATTCGCTTCCGCTGTCAAACGAACCTCCCGCTGAAGTGCGGTTGGCATAAGCAGATACACTGCCTCATCGGCCATGCTCTTCAAGTCAATGACTGTCATAGGCCATTCTTCTTCTACGGTTTCCAGTCTGGAAAGCTGGATTAGCTTACCAACCATATCGATGAGCCGCTGTGACTGTGCAGCAATAATGTCAAGCCCCTGATCGGTGGATACCACTTGGTCTTGAATAGCATATACGTAACCCTGAATGGACATCAACGGTGTCTTAAGCTCATGAGATACATTTTGCAGAAACTCCAGCTGATGCCGGTGATGGTCATCAAGTCTGTTGCTCATCAACTGAAAGGTATGGATCAATTCTCCGATTTCTGTGTGGTCGGCTTGCAGAAATTGCTTCTTGTCAGGCATATTAGGTTCATATTTACTTACAGCTTCTTTCAGCCTATTAAGCGGTTGTACGGTACGCCATACTGCAAATAATCCGATCAACAGGATGACAACAAAACTTGCAGCAATAGACAGAAGTGTTGTCCGGAATAATGGAATATACATTGCCCTGAGTGACGAGAGCGGAGAATACAAGATTACCCGGAACTGTTTATGTGACAGCTCAGCCTCACTGTAGAGTACCTTTTTTCCATTTAAAATCATATAGCCTTCGTGTGTGCCAGGAAATCCCTCCAACTTCATTCCCACACGATCTGCACTGCTCGAGGCGACAATTTTATCATCTCCATCGATCACAAAATAGTCCGCGTAGAAAAGAATGTCCTTAATAAAGAAACGGAAACTGTCATTGTCCAGATCCTCGAGGTCATCTACACGAATGATCTTAACCGCCTTCTGCGTCTGACCATGTAGTTGCTGCTTGACTTGATTGAGCAGAATATCATCGAATAGGTGGATAAAAAACAGAACCGTAAACGCCACGGTAACGAGCACACTTGCGAACAAGGCCAGCAGCATTTTGCTACGTATCGTTTTCATCGCGCATGTACAGCCGCTTTATAGCCGAACCCCCACACCGTATCAATAGTCAGTGTAGCTTGAACCTGTACAAGCTTTTTCCGAATCCGTTTTACGAGATCATCAACCACGCGAACTTCACCATAAAAATCATAATTCCAGACCTGTTGTATGAGCTGTTCCCGACTGAAGGGACGATCCAGATGTTGGGACAGAAATAATAAAAGCTCATATTCCCTGCCTGTTAGCCCAAGCACTTCCCCACGAACGTCGACACGACGAAAATCTTCTGAAATTTGCACGTTGCCAATACTAAAATAAGTCCCTTCCCTCGGCTCAGGTTGCACCGCTTCCTTTAATTCACTACCTTGTGATAACCGACTGCTGTGTATCAAACGAAGCATACTCTTCACTCTCGCCACCAATTCGCGTGGATTAAAGGGTTTGCTTAGAAAATCGTTGCAGCCCAGTTCCAGACCATTCAAACGGTCGATCTCTTCTCCTCGTGCAGAAACCATAATAATAGGAATTTCGGTGAACGTCCGTAGTTCAGTCAGTAGCGTTAGCCCATCAACTCCAGGCATCATAATATCAAGAATCAGACAATCCGGCTTTTTCGAACGAACTTCCCCCACCAACTCTCTGCCATGAGCAAACGATGTCACTTCATATTGTTCCTTCTTCAAATAACCTGTAATGAGTTGCAAAATAGACGGATCATCGTCCACTACAAAAATACGCGGCATTGGCGGTCACCTCAATCACGAATATATCACTTCTGTTATGTCTCTTATCTAATATGTCACTAATAATGTACCAGAATCAGTACCTTCATTTCAAAACTCTCATGAATGCTCCAAATTTTAAATTTATATCACCGACCCACATAGCAAAGACGGAGGTTCCCATATGAGAAACTCCGCCTGTATGCCGCTGTGTGTCTTGTGTCACTGATGGATAGTTCGTTAGACTGAACCGGTACAGTCAGGACACATCAAAGGCCATCTTCTTATTTATGGGATGAGCTTGAGTTTGCTGCATCGTTTTGGTTTGTAACTTTGGTAGTGGTCGGCGCTTTCGTAGCAGATGTTGTAGCTTTGTGCGTTGTAGCCGTTGTTTTATGTGTTGCTGTTCTTGGAGTTGTTGCAGTTGATGATTTTTTCACTCCCGCTTTTGGTGTATTGGTTTTGTTTACAGTCGTTTTAGCTACTGGCGTTTTAGTTCCAGCTGCTTTTTTAGTCGTCGCCTTGTGCGCTACGATTTTGTGAGCGGCTTTTTTCGCTTTGTGTGCTGTTTGTTTTGCTTTGTGTGCAGTAGCCTTTGCTGCTGCTGAAGCTTTATGTGCAGTCTGTTTTGCTTGATGAGCAGCTGCTTTTGCCTTGTGGGTCGTTGTTTTTGCTTGATGTGTTACTGTTTTTGCAGTGTGAGCAGTTTTTCTGCCCTTGTGATGCATTGCTGTTGTTTTATGAGAAGCTCTTTTTGCTTTGTGAGTTACTTTTGATTTGTGTACAGCCTTTTTGGCTTTATGTTTCGCCACTTTTGCTTTATGAGCAGCCTTTTTGGCTTTGTGCGTTACTGTGTTGGCTTTGTGAGTTGTTGTTTCCTTCTTCGTTGTAGCTGCTGATTTGGAAGGAGCCGTTTTAACTCCTGTTGTTTTTGTCGGCGCTACTGTGGATTTGGCTGCTGGAGTCGTTGTTGTTTTTGTTGTAGGTTTGCTCGTTGAGTTAGAGGCTGCACCTGCTTTTTGTGTTTCAGTCGGTTTCACGGAATTTACAACAGGTGTTGCGGCAAAAGCACTTCCTGCTCCACCAATTACGCTCATTGCTGTTACCAAAGCTGCTACATGTTTTGTCCATTTTTTCATGATCGGTCACCTCATTCTTAGGATTGAGCCATCTGCATACTCCCTGCTGGAGACGTTGGAAACCTTGTTCCCATACATGTTCTCCCATTGTTTTCATTGTGAAGTTTTCTGCAGATCGCTTATGTAAGTTCATCTTAACAAGAGGATGTGTGAGAATAATGGGATAAGTGTGTGAAAAGTATATGAAAAAACGAAGCACAAAAAAAGACCACAATACCTTTGAAACCACGGGTTTCCTGGGCTTGTGATCCGTCTTTCTATCATATAAACCTACATTACCGTTACGCTGGAATATTCAGTTCCTTCAAAACGGCAATCTCGTCACAGCAATCTTGCTTGCTGCAATGAACACAGTCCGTCCACACTTTCTCAGGAAAGATCTCCTTCTCCACGACTGCAAAGCCATTCTTCAGAAAAAAGGAAACTTCATAAGTGAGTGCCATCACCTTAGGAATTTGTTGTCTCTCAGCCTCTTCTACAAGCCGGTCCAGTAAACGAGACCCAATGCCCAGCCCCTTATATCCCTCAGAAATACCTAGAGATCTTACCTCCACCAGATCATTCCCCAGACGACATAACGAGCCGCAGCCAACAACAACTCCATCTACCTCAGCCACAATAAAATGTTCCAGTTGCCGTTGCAGTATCTCACGTGAACGCGGAAGCATGATCCCACGCTCTGCATATCCCTTAATCATCTCAAATAGTGGTTCAACATCTTCCGGTACAGCTTTCCTGCATATAACCGACATCCAGCTCTCCTCCTATAACGATGCTTTCCGAGGAAAGCCAGCTTCGTAGTTGTTAAATTGACACGCCCTGTAAAACAATATGAATAAATATACAACAGAGCGTATAGAATTTCAAGCTACGAATTTAGCGATATAGAGCCGATAAACTCTGCAAAAACGTCATTGCCGAACAGAATACCCTGTTCACTCAGTTTAAAGCCGTCTGCTGTCCGCTCAAGCAAGCCTGCATGAAGCATTTTGCCCAGTGGCTTCGCAAATACATCTTCCATAGACTCCCCGAACTGATCATGAAATCTTGAAGATGAAGCGCCCTCCAGCATACGAAGTCCTACCATCAGGTAATCCTCCATCGCTTCCGCACGGCCAATCTCAAAGTGATCCAAGCGAGGCAGCCCTGCACGAGAGGCTTCCACATAAGGGTTAATCCCTTTGATATTCATATGGCGTTCACGACCTACATACCCGTGTGCCCCCGCACCGAGTCCGTAGTAATCTTCATTTCGCCAATAGGTAATATTATGACGGCTTTCGAAGCCGGGTTTGGCAAAGTTGCTGATTTCATACTGTTCATAACCTGCTTCTTTCATGCGCTTCATTAATAGAAGATACATCTGCAGCTCATCATCTTCATGAGGAAGAGGCAGTTGATTTTTTTGATACAGTGTATGGAAAAGTGTATTTTCTTCTACCTTCAGACTGTAGATGGAATAATGCTTCAAATCTAGCTCCAGCGCCTTGTCGATGCTCTCGTTCAACATCTCTACCGTCTGGTTTGGCAGTCCAAACATCAAGTCGATCGACAGGTTATCCAGTCCCGCCTTGCGTGCATTTTCCAAGCTGCGGTATACATCATCCGTATTATGAATCCGACCGATGCCTGTCAACAGGTCATTCTGAAAAGCCTGTACGCCAAAGCTGACACGGTTAACACCGCCCTCTTTCATCGCTGCCAGCTTTTCAGCATCCGTCGTTCCCGGGTTGGCTTCCATCGAAAATTCAATATCATCTGCCCAATTCGGAAAATAGGTTTTGACCGACCGCAGGAAATATGCCATCTCGTCCGGTTTCAATGCGGTTGGCGTACCACCGCCGACAAAGATTGTTTTGATCTCGCCCGGCGGATTGGCCTTAACGGTATGCTCCATCTCCCGTTCTAGCGCCTCCAGGTATTGCATCACGGGCTGATCCTTCAGAACGTAAGAATTAAAGTCGCAGTAAAAACATTTGTTTGTACAAAATGGAATGTGAAGGTACACCGCTTGGGGCGCACCTGTTTTCTGGTTGTGTGCTGCGAGTGTCACGGCAAGTCCCCCTCTATTTGAAAAAAGGAAAGCCAGTTGGCTTCCCTTTCAGCTAAAATGGTGATTTATATAAGTTGATCTAAGGTTTTACACCCTACACTCCAACGACAGAATAACCTTCCAATCGCTGTTATCCCCAGATTTTTTTTGATTCCCTTTCTCAAAGGGAAAAATCCGGTGATAAAGGCGAACGCTTCTCTTTTTCAGGTTTTTTCTGTCCTCTCCGTTAATGTGTAAAAGAATCTTTCAACTTATATAGTTTGAATACGAGTAGTTCATTTTGGATACGCACAATCTGTGCTGTACCCAAAATTAAATTATTAGAATGCATTTTTAATACGCACACTCTGTGCTGTACCTAAAAATGCATTTTAATCATCAATTTTCAGTACCGCCATGAATGCCTCTTGCGGCACCTCTACGTTACCGACCTGCTTCATCCGCTTTTTACCTTCCTTCTGCTTCTCCAGCAGTTTCCGTTTCCGCGAGATGTCACCGCCGTAACACTTGGCAAGTACGTTTTTACGCATCGCTTTGACCGTTTCACGCGCAACCACCTTGGTGCCTACAGACGCCTGAATCGGCACTTCAAACATTTGCCGCGGGATCAGTTCGCGCAGCTTCTCACAGATGATACGACCGCGATTGTATGCACGATCTCTGTGAACGATAAAGGACAAAGCATCAACTTGTTCGCTGTTAAGCAGGATATCCATTTTCACCAGATTCGACTGGCGGTAACCAGACAGCTCATAGTCAAACGAAGCATAACCTTTGGTGCTTGATTTCAACTGGTCGAAGAAGTCATATACGATCTCAGACAACGGGATCTGATATGTAATCGTAACCCGTGTTGTGTCCATATATTCCATATTGATAAATTCACCGCGTTTATTTTGGCACAGTTCCATAACCGTTCCCACGTAATCATTAGGCACGATGATTGAAGCCTTCACATAAGGCTCTTCAACATAATCAATCCGTCCTACCTCTGGGTAGTTGGATGGGTTATCAATTTGAATCTGCTCGCCGTTAGTTAGCGTTACGTGGTAAATTACGCTCGGAGCCGTTGTGATCAACGGAATGTTGAACTCACGCTCAATCCGCTCCTGAATAACGTCCATATGCAACAGTCCCAGGAATCCACAACGGAATCCAAAGCCCAGTGCACTGGAAGTCTCCGGCTCAAAGCTGAGCGAGGCATCGTTCAGTTGCAGCTTTTCCAATGCTTCACGCAGGTCCACATAGTCCGATGTTTCGATCGGATACAGACCACAATATACCATTGGATTAATTTTACGATATCCAGGTAGTGGTTCAAGGGTTGGATTTTTCGCGTCAGTAACCGTATCCCCGACTTGTGTATCGCCGACGTGACGGATACCCGCAACAATGAATCCTACATCCCCGACGTTCAGCTCGTCCACAATGGTCATGCGCGGCTTGAACGCTCCCACTTCGATCACTTCAAATGATTTGTTTGTTGCCATCATTTTAATTTTGGAACCCGCCTTGATTTTACCGTCAATAACACGCACATACACGATAACCCCTTTGTAAGGGTCGTAATGCGAGTCAAAAATCAACGCTTTGAGCGGTTGATCCGGATCACCCACAGGTGCGGGCACACTCTGTACCACTTGCTCCAAAATCTCTTTGATTCCGATGCCCGCTTTGGCCGAAGCCAATACAGCGTTGCTGGTGTCCAGTCCGATAACATCTTCAACTTCCTGCTTCACCCGTTCCGGATCGGCACTTGGCAAGTCGATTTTGTTGATAACCGGCAAAATCTCCAGATTGTTGTCCAGCGCAAGATATACGTTAGCCAGTGTCTGCGCTTCAATCCCTTGAGCCGCATCAACAACAAGCAACGCCCCTTCACATGCAGCAAGACTACGTGAAACCTCATACGTAAAGTCTACGTGTCCTGGTGTATCAATGAGATTCAGTAGATACTCTTCACCGTCGTCCGCCTTGTAATTTAGGGCAACTGCTTGCAGTTTAATTGTAATTCCGCGTTCGCGTTCCAAATCCATCTGATCCAGAACTTGTTCCTGCATTTCACGTGATGTCAGCGCACCAGTGTACTCCAAGATCCGGTCCGCAAGTGTTGATTTACCGTGATCTATATGTGCAATAATTGAAAAGTTACGAATTTTACGTTGTCTTTCCCGAATGTCAGTCATTCCTTACCCCCAGAAACAGCCTAGTGTCAATCACTTCATTATAACAGTTGCTTGAAGGTGCATCAATCCCATGATGTTTTAACTTTATAATAAAGTGCACTGGATGAGTGCCTCGAAGGGTTAGTTTTCCTTTATTCCATCTGCTTCTATTCATCTACTCCGCCAAAAAGAGAGACAACCCACTTGATGCCGCTGTTTGACAAGTTTTGCAGCAATCCGGCCGTTTTCTCCGCCAAAACATCCACAGGAGCCTTGTGCTGATCCGCACCTAACACCTGACTTGGGGTCTGGACAGGAACGAATGGCTTCTTAACCTCGGTCTGCACAGGCTCAGCGGTTACAGGTTTATTTTCCTCAGGAGCGGGTTCTGTGGTCGCCACTACGGGGACACTTTCCACAGAATTTGTATGCTGAAAACCACTGCCTGCCAGCTGCATGCCAAGCAGAACACCGAGTAACATAAGCACACAGACAGACAGCATTTTTTTGCCGAATCTGGACATCTCACAAGTCTCCCCTTTCCATGAATGGCTAATCTAATAAAACTTCGTTTCATCGGATGCCTGCATATTCTCTAGGTGTTGCGCGTCTGCAAACAATTTATCCACCCTTGGATACGGGCTTTGCACTAGCTTTATCTACGTTCTGCTCGTTCCAATATACTTCGGCGATCATATCGGCTAAAATTTTGGAGGTTCGTTTCAACTCGGCTGCCGTATTGTCAATGCCACCGATCTCGATCAAAATGCTATTCGGGGAAAGGGTCTGATTATATTCTCCATTGTTGCCTCCTCCACCATTCTTCCCCCATACTCCTCGGGACACTCCCGGATATTTGGATTCAAGCTTTTTATGAATCTTTGCGGCAAAAGCTTCGTTCTTACGCCAATTCGGATTCTCATGTCCAATAATAAAATAAACCTTGGCGTAACTCTGGTTACCGATCGTTGTTGTCGTTTTTTTATGCCGCTGGGAATCGCGGTGAATATCAATTAAATATGTCAGCTCATCATTCTGAGCAAGCGCCGCTTTGACAGTCTGTCTCGAATATTTATAAGAGAAGTTCCAGTTATAGTCTTTGATTTTCGTCTGATAGTCTTCCTTTGCATGTTCTACACCAACCCCCAACTTCTCTAAGCTATCCGATAGATAGGTGCCCACTTGAAAAACATTACCTGTCGGCTTACCAGAGGAAGGGTTATCGCTATTAATACCTAGCAGTGGATTATATCCTTCACGCGGATGAGAGTGATAAATAAGCACCGACTTTTTAGTGATTGCCGAGTTGCCCTTGCCTTGTCCACTTCCCCTGGAAGGTGGTTCTCCATTTACTGCACCTTTCCCTTGATTATCCTTACCGGAAACATCTGGTTCATCCTGGCCTGGCGGGACATGCAATCCACTTCCTGGTTTCCCTTCACCTGAGGAAGCTGTTTCCGTAATCCCCGGACCTGGCTGATAATCTTCTGGTGCTTCTGCCTTGGTATTGCCAGAGCCGGGACGGAGTAGGACAGGTTGATTCGCGCCCATACCAGGCATTTCACGTGCGATTAAACTTTTGGGATCTTGAGGATTCACATTAGTAAGTAATTGAAAAACAAATGAGGTCAGATTTTCACCGGAAATCGCGGCATTCTGCTCCTTCTGGGTAAGATGAGGTACTTCCATGCCTAACATATCGACAAAGAAGCGGCTTGAGACCGAACCTGCAAATCCTTTCATTGAAGAAACAGAAGAGGTGTTTAACCTTTTTTCCGCCATGCCTCCGAGCCCAAGTGCAACAAAAAAGAGGGCGGATATAATCATAAGCAGCAACAGTGTACGGCCCATGGCCAGCACGTGCAGACATCTTTTTTTCCACTTGCCGATGTTCCATGCCAATATCTTGTTCATTCTTATGTCTCCTTCCCTTGCAGGACAACTCTTATACTTCAACTCTATGAGCGTGTGCAATTTGATAGAACAGGAAATAGAAAGATAAATAGAACAAAAAAAGAAAGTCCGATAGATTCGGACCTTCTTCTCCGTTCCGTATAAGGCGGTATGCTCTTAATGGGTATAAGCTGCAACGTTGCCAGGATTAACTGCCTCATGCAGAGCTGCATTAAGTCCAGTTGCAATAACATTGGCGATGCCTTCAATGAATTCATCTATTTCTTTCGGTGTGACGATCAGGTCATGTCCTAGCGGTTCTAGCACTTCTTTTACCAGACTCAAACGATCCGATTCACCGATGTCATCCAACATGCCCATGATTTGCTTGGTCTGATCAGTTTCCTGACGAAAGTGGGAACGCATCATTTCGATGACGTTGTTCACAATGGTCGAAGCATAACATACCGTTGGCACACCAATGGCAATACAGGGAACACCCAGAATCTCCTTCGTTATCCCACGTCGTTTGTTACCGATGCCTGAGCCTGGATGGATACCAATATCAGCTACCTGAATCGTTGTATTTACGCGTTCAAGAGATCGGGAAGCCAGTGCATCGATGGCGATAATCGCATCCGGACGGGTTCGCTCCACGATGCCCTGCACAATGTCACTGGATTCGATCCCAGTTGTACCCAGTACACCCGGAGCAATAGCGCTAACCTCACGGTACCCTGGCGCAACCTGATCCGGTACCAATTCAAAATACTGACGGGTAACCATCAAATTCTCCACCACCAACGGACCGAGAGAATCCGGAGTGACTTTCAGGTTACCGAGTCCTACGATCAGCACCTTGGAATCTTTTCCAATACCGGCCTTCGTCATAAATGCTTCCATTTCTCGTGTGAATTCGGCGGCCACCCGTTCCTGCAGTTCAGTATCCCCATTGCGAAGGGATGGCACCTCGAGTGTGACATAATGGCCTTTGACACGTCCAATGGCTTTCGCTGCTTCATCATTTAAAACATCAATTCGGGTGATGGTAATGCCGTCTTTGGAATCCACATCTTCACGCAGTCCGGGAATCGTCTGCCTTTGACTACCTTGGGCCATTTCTTTGGAATCGATGGCCAAATCCGTACGCACAGTATAATTTTGCAAATCCAGTGTCATATGTGTCTCTGCCTCCCTTATTACATTTGAGCATATTGTGTGGGAAAAAGGCTGGCTTTATGCAACATGCCGAAGAACGATGCAAAATCTGTTGCAATTTATATGCTAGCGTGATAGAATATTTTAAGTTGTGAAACGTTTGTATTCATGCGAATGCCTTACAGGAGGTGAATGTAATGCCAAACATCAAATCCGCTGTTAAACGCGTAAAAACGAGCGACAAGCGCCGCGCACTCAACGCTTCTCAGAAGTCTGCACTCCGCACAGCTGTTAAAGCTGCTGATGCTGCTCTGGTAAGCAACGAAGTTGAAACTGCTAAAGCTGCGATTCAAGCTGCTTCCAAAAAGCTGGACAAGGCTGTAACTAAAGGTCTGGTTCACAAAAATGCAGCTGCACGCAAAAAGTCTCGCTTGGCGAAAAAACTGAACGCTCTTTCCGCACAAGCGTAAGAAGCGTTACTTATACGAACCAATGGAAAAATCCTGAACAGCATGGGCTTTCAGGATTTTTTAGCATCTGTTCCGCCAAGTAAAAGAACATACCCTAAAAAAACAACCTGAATACCTCCGATCTTGTGTTGAACATCAACATACGGAGAACATTCAGGTTGTTTTTTTGTTTTTTTGGATCTTAATATTCTGTTATGCACCAAGTCTTAACAAAAACAACTCCAGACCAAGTACCTTATCTACAGCTCCTGTTTTCATCTGATAATCAAGCTCACTCAAGTGACTGAGTATCTTTCTCAGACGGTCAGCTTCGAATTTCCGAGCCTGTTCCCCGGCAATTTTTACAGCATAGGGATGTAAGCCAAGTTGACTCGCGATCTGTTGCTGAGAGTAGCTCTGCTGCCCAAGCTCTTTAACCTGAATCATAATGCGGAATTGACGGGCAATTAGCGCTGCAATCTTAATTGGCTCTTCCCGCTGCTTCAAAAGTTCATAGAAAAGAGCCAATGCCTTTTCCAGTCTCAAGTTGGCCAGTTCCTCCACCAGTGCAAATACGTTCTGCTCCGTACTCCGAGCCACAAGTGATTCGATATCTGCACGCCGAATTATCCCCCCTTGGCCTGTAAACAAACAAAGCTTGTCCACCTCAGCAGATAAGGCTTGCAGCCCAGTCCCCGCGTAACTAATCAATGTTTCTGCTGCTCCGGGTTCAAAGGTTACCTCACGTTGTTTCGCAAGCTTGGCAATCCATTGGATCAATTCTTCCCCACTCAGTGGCGCAAAGGCCAGAACGACAGCCTGTTTCTTTGCCGCTTTTACGAGTTTCTTCCGTTCATCCAGCTTGTCTCCTTGTGCTAGAAAAACGATCGTACTGTAATCAGCCGGGTTATCCATATATGTAATCAAGCGATCCACCTGATGTTCTATTTTGGATTCTTTTCCTGCGGTAAACAAGCTGGTGTCTCTGACAATAATCAATTTGCGTGGAACGAGAAAAGGGACCGTTTCTGCTTCTTCAACAACAGCCTCAATCGGTGTTTCAGCGAGATCGTAGGGGATAACCGCAAAATCCTGGTGCTCCTCTTCAATGACATGTGTTTTTAACAGCTCCGTAAATTGCTGTATCTGGTACTTCTCCGTTCCATACAGCACATAAATTGGCGCAGTGTCTCCGCTGCGTATTGCCTTTGTTGCGCTCTTTACATCCATTCACCGTGCCTCCTTATCCCTCTTATCCTACCAGAAAAAACACAAGACAACAAAGGGACCTTCATCCGGTTATGGATAAAGGCCCCCTGTTCTGCATCTATATAAACGCAGGCACAGCCATTCTAGAAATAGCCGGCATGCGGTCATACGACGTCAGATGTTGGATCAGAGATAGAATGTTCTTTAGTTATATCCAGTATATGCTTGTCATTCCATAAGGTTCATTCTATTTCAATGAATGAAGCCATTATTCAGAAACTATTTTGCAGGTGGCACATTAGATGATGCGTTCACTTTGAAAGTGTCCTTAGTCATCGTTCCGTCTTTGTCCATTTCATATTCAAACTGTAAGCTGTCTTTGGACCAACTCCCCGACTTTAGAGCACCATCAACATTCCGCTGTTCAATTAGATTCAGAACATCGGGATCATTCGCTGATTTTGCATAAACACTCAACTGGTCACCCATCAGCATCACAACATAAGAACCATCAGGTGACTTCCATTCTTTAGTTGTTGTCGGTGCCGTAATCCCTTGCTCAGGAGCCAGAAGTCCCTGGTGCCCTCCAGCAGCATCACCAGATTCTGTTCCTGTACCTGAATTATCAGCTTCATTGCCTTGGGCTGGGGCATCCTGGTTAGGAATGATCGTTTGAGCCGTAAATGTATCGTCTGACTTATCGTTTGAATCGGACGCACTTCTTTCATTTGGAGAGGAAGCATTACCATCTTCTACATCCTGCTTTTTTTGCTCCGTTCCCTGATTTGGATTCATGCTTTTCTCTTGATTATTGGCCGTGTCTGAAGGAGGATTTGAACTTGCCTCTTGTTTACCTTTATCAGAAGAACCTGCATCCTCCGTGGAAGGTTTAGCTGATTCTTGATTATTAGAAGCATCTGGAGTTTTCAGTTCGGTTCCGTTGCTTTCGTCAGATTGATCGGCTTTTGGTTGCATAGAACCTTCGGTCACCGGATCGTTTGACGAGTCAGGTGCAATTCTACTTCCTTCTGCTTGGTTAGTTGAATCTACTTGATCGTTATTCACTTGCATACTCAGCGCGGACTGCTCCTCACTATTGCTATCTTGTGAGGCCCCCGATCTTATCATCACAGAATCGGCATTCTCAATCTGCTCTGGCTGATGCCCCCAGATGGCAAATCCTAATATAACAGCTGCAGCTGCTGCACCCACGGACATACGTCCTGCCATCGAATTAAACCATTTTGTCTTCGCTTTCTGCTCACTTGAACTTGAACGTTGCAAATTCTCAAATGCCGCAGGGACAGGACTCATCTCTTGCACGGTACTGCTCTGTTCTTTACGCGCTTCGTCGATTGCATCCAGTTGAGGCATAATTGCGTCAACCAGACTGAACTTCGGGCTTACTTGCGGCAATTCTTCCAGTTCCCTGGACAGAGCTCTGAGCATACTAAAATTTTCAGCGCACTCCGGACACTTGGCCACATGCTGTAGCATCTGCGTCGTTTCCGCCTCGCCCAGATCATGATCCAGATACCGGTGCATCCATTCCACCACCTCTTCACATTTCATCCTGTCACACCACCTTTCTGATACTCCTGTAGTAGATTTTGTAACTGTTGTCTGGCTCTAAATAAGTAAGACTTCACCGTATTTAGCGGAAGATCGAGACAATCCGCAATTTCGTTATAGGATAAATCTTGCAGATATCTTAGAACAATGACGGTCCGATGATGCTCAGGCAACTTGTTGATCGCTTCCTGTATGTCCTTGGCTACATAAGTGGACATCACTTCAAACTCTACATCCTGCTTATCCTGAAAAACCATTTCATGTTCATCAATAGACACAGATGGCTTGGTTCTTCTGAACTTGTCGATGCAGATATTAGTCACGATGCGTTGCACCCAGGTTTTGAACTGGGCTTTTTCTTCATAAGAGTTAATCTTGGTGTAAATTCGGATCAACGCTTCCTGCGCAGCATCCAAGGCGTCCTGTTCATTATTTAGAATGTAATAAGCGGTACGATAGACATGCTGTTCAATCTCCCGCAATAGGGTAATTAGAGCGTCGCGATCGCCCGATTGAGCGGCTCTGATGAGTTCCGGCTCTACCACAAAGGATCCCCCTCTCCCTGCAACCTTACTGACGTGATCATCGATAAAATTGTTGCAAAGTTAAGTATATTTTAATTTTCCATCACAAAATAACGGCTTATGTATAAGGGCCGCCGAATCTTATCTTAGAATAACAGAAAATGCAAACGTAGTCACCAAACGTCTGTCATCTCGGATTCCAGTACTTACACGACTCAAAACAAATGCAATGGCATACATTATGGTTAAGTACTTTTGAAGGCTTAAAAATAAAAAAAGTCGAAATTTGTCCAAATTTAAGTTTATTTTAATGCTTTTTTCATGAAAATGGTGTATTGTAAATTTACATTCATAAGACGAGGTGATGAGCATGCCAGCTCTAGCAAGAATTCAAGAACTAAAAGAACAAATGCCAAAGGAATATCAAAGTATCTCCCACTTTGTGGAACATGCCCTGCAATCCATTGATACTTTGGTTGAGGAACACCGGAAATACGTAGCTGCGCAGGCGTTGTACGGCGATAAAATTGTCGGATCGGAAGAACGCTTGTACAGAGAAACAGTACTGGATGTCAGAGCACAGTTACTGGCGACACTGGAAAAAACGGTTGAAGATATTCTGCACAAAGGCGATAAACATTGGGATAAACATTTCAAGGACGGCGTGGAGTAAATAATATTTCATTTATATTCAATCGACAGAACAGATATGAAAAAGGGTCTCTTTACCATTATTCTTCTTTGAGGAGAGTAATGGCAAGGGGCTTTTTTATACTTACAGTTACAGCTAAAGTAATGACCAATTTCACTCCAAGTTTTATGCATTATCAATATATTCACATTTATCAACCTATTAATTCCAATAAGCATTAGGTTGTAGAGTATCATTGTTGAAGAGACAGCCATTGTAGTATATGTTCTGCCTTTTCATGTATCTGTTCGGGAACATCCGTCTTTTCCAGCTGTGGGAATCGCTCTTCGTATTTGTTGAGATATTCGCTCACACACCATCGTACTGCCCAGTTGCTATCGGTAGCATAAGGTATCCAAAAGAAAACTTCCAATTCATCACTATCTTGTAACAATCCATAAGCATACCAGCCACGTACACCCCCTTCTTGCTCTTTGCTCAGCAATTCCCAAAACATGTCCCTTTCCTCCGCATCTTTCGGCTTCCCCAGAGCATGAACTGCTATTTTCCTAATGATGGAGCTTGGGTCTGCGGAATGTGCCCATAGTTCCATTCTACTTAATTCTGCTTGCCGGATAAAACGCGAGAATTCTACCCCTCTTTCGATTTCATTCATAGTTATAATGGAGAACTTGAGATGATCTGATTTTATCCGAGGTTCGTGATAATTTTTTCCCTTCGTTTGCAAACTTGAATCCAGCGTATTTACAGCCCTACCTACATTTATTCTTGGCGCACTGTTCTCATGATCCACAACCAGATCTGCATTTCCTACCAAAATACGACGTAACTCAACTGCATCTAGTTGGGGATACTTCGAAAACAAATAGGCTGCAACACCTGCTATGAGCGTTGCTGAGCCGGAAGTCCCACCGAAATACGAAACCTCTCCTACAGTAGTTGCTGATTCACAAAAAGGCACAGTCAAATGAAGCCGCGGTGCTAAAATATCTGGTCTGAAGTGTCCATCTCCATTCCTGCCAAAAGGTTCATCTGGATAGGGGATGTGCATATGACGATTCTTGGTCCCACGGTCGTGATAACCCCCCACTGTGAAATAGTCAATTGGCGGCATAATATTTCCTAATCGTGTGTTTCCGTTTGAACAAACCACAAGAACACCTTGCTTGACTGCAGATTGTAATGCTTGCACGGTGGAATACTCATGACTTTTTTTCAAAAGAACCAGGTTATCCGAAGCATGCCAGCCCGTGCACAAAATTATTCTGATATTCCAGCCTTGCTGCTCTAATATCCAATCCACGCCTGCTTTTAAACGCTCACCTTCCCCTTCCATAAACGCGCCGTGGTCAAGCACAATAAAATAAGCAGCGGGAGATATTCCTATATGTGTTTCTCCATTTATCTCAAATGGCTCATGGGATAACGCCAGTACAGTTTTTAAACCATGTACTCCAAGTTCCGCATCTTCCCCACCCGAAAAAGAGCTGCTACCGGATTGGGCAACAATATCATCGTTGCATTGCACAGACAAATCATGATTCACAGTAATATACTTGAGCCGCTCACCTAAATGACGAATAGCAGGATGTGGCCTTATTTGATCAATAATAATTACACCGATATGTTGACCCGAGTTTTCAAATTCCGGAGGTTCAGGAAAACCCAGTCTGGCCCATGTTGGATCAGGAATTATATTTTCCATAGTCACCCTAATCACCCCCTTCATTTTTATTCTGTAACAGCTTATACCGCACATCGATCTCCCCATCTTTCACCCTCATCTGTACTTCTCCCATCTGGTCCGTTCGATAAATTTCAGACCCCATCGCTTCCAGACGTTTCATCACTCCCGGGTTCGGATGACCATAGGTATTGTTTACCCCCGCAGAGATTAATGCCGCTTTTGCATTCCAATACTGAAGCCATGCTTCTGTAGAGGATGTTTTGCTACCATGGTGAGCTACCTTAAGCACATCTATTGATATATGTGGTAGTGATTGCGGTACGTAAACCACTGAGGATGAAATATCATTTGTACCTAAACCAGCTCCCCCGTCCATCCATTCAGGTACAACACTTGCACCCATTTTGTTATTTCGAACTACTGCCTCCGCCGCATCTTGAACTTCTTGTTGAAATGAGTTTGCAAGCGAACCGTCCTGAATGTCATACAGCACGTTCTGTTCCGTTGCTGCTTCCATATCTCCGGTGAATAGCATCGACGTGCCCGCCATCTCTAGTAAAAATACAACCGACTCCCCGTTCTGATTCTCAAGAACAGGAATACCTCCTGATGGATCACCCAACTTACTCCGCTCTGGTGAGATAAAATATAAAGCTGTCTCCTGATCTGGCTTATAGGTCATGCCCTGATGTATAGCGAATAGCGGGATTTGGCGTTGAACCGCAGTATCCAGCAGATGATTGAATTTCTCTTTTCCACTCGTCGTTCCATTAAACATCAAGCTTTTCACTGGAATCTGTTCAAGTACAGCCTGCAGCCCACCAGCGTGATCCTGATCCGCATGGGTCACAATAACCGCATCGAGTTGATGAATGCCTCTCTTTTTCAATAATGGAACAACGACCTTAGCGCCTACCTCATACGGATCACGCCTCGTTTTCCACGAATGTTCACTGCCTCCAAAATTAACCGTACCACCGCCGTCTACAAGAATATGTTTGCCCTCTGGCGTAGTAATTAGAGTGCTATCTCCCTGACCAATGTCCAGAAATTGCACCACACCTGTTCCCATCGGCCGCGGCGTCTGATATGCCCACCATAATCCGACCGCTAAACTGATCGCAAGCACACCACATAACAATTGCTTAACTCTACTCATGCGCACTTCGCTATAGAAGCCTGCACCCTTTGACGTAAAAGCACTCGCATACTCAGGCCAAGCGATGCTGGCACCGAGAGTAGTGAGTGAACCTTGACCCGGTTCTGCCGCTTGAGCAGCGGTACGCCTATGCATACCCAGCGGAGATGTATCCTCTTCTCCAGCATGGATATGATGCGGCTTATGACCACCGTCCCTCTGATAAAGCAAATAAAGTAACACATACAAAATTACATAATAGGCTACGATCCATAATAACGAAGGTGTCGGCCAGATCATTACAAAACCGGGCAAACTGTTCATCCATTCCACACTAAGAAAGGTTAGTTTATTCAGCTGGATAGCTATCCATGCCAGAAGTTTCGCAACCGGGAACCACACAAAAGAAAAAATCATTGCAACTGTCCCTAAAGGAAGCACGACCGCACTGATCAAAGACACCAGCAAAAAGTTGGCTGCAAAGGACAGCAATGAGAACTGATTGAAATAAAGAATCGTCACTGGAAAAGAAATCAGTTGGGCTGTTACCGTAACCGAAGCTGTCGCAGCCAGCGATTTGGGCCATTTGCTGAACAACCTGTTGATAAGCGGCATATAAATCATCAGCCCCGCGGTCACCAGAAAAGAGAGTTGGAAACTGACATTTAATAAAAAATAGGGATTCCACCAAAGCATCAGCAAAGCCGCTGCACTTATAATCTGAATTCCATCTCTGGCAAATCCGCGCTTCGCCATATACAGACCAATCATCGACATGATGCCTGCCCGAATGACAGATGGAGACCCACCCGAAAGCAATACATAAGCCGGCACGAGAACCAGCACTATCGTTAAAGCTGTCTCTCTGGTTAATTTCAGCCATGATAAGAGCATAAGTAATGAAGCAACATACACCGCAACATGTGTACCAGAGATGGCAAGGATATGGGTGAGTCCGAGTTGAGAGAATTGACCGTACGTATTCGGATCAATATCCTTCGCCATGCCGATGATCAGCCCTTTCATGTAACCGGCATGCGGCTCAGGAAACAACCGATCCACCGCTGAACCGAGCAGTTGTCTTGCCGAATCTGTCCAACGCAGTATATTTATTTTCCCCGGTCCTTCTGGAGACACAGCAGTGATCGAACTGGCTCCCTTCACCTTGACCATCCAATGGATATACTGCGTCCTTAGATAGCTACGATAATCAAATCCCCCAAAATTTCTGGCTTCACCTGGAAGAGCCAAAGAACCGGACAGCGTCAGCTTGTCTCCTCGCTTCCAAGAAGCTGCTGTTTCTTGTTCCTGCTTCTCCATTAATCGAACTTGCACGATGACTCGTTCATTCATTTTGGCCAAAGGCACTTGTGAAGTTAGAATTCGAGGTGAATTGACATCATCATCAACCATCCTCTCTGGTTCTTGATTCAAAACTAAAGATGAAATCTGCATCTCAAAACTAGCCCGATCCCCATCTACATTTACATCAGATACAAGTTCCCCCTCCATTTTGGCCTGAGCCCCGTCGATTACTTCAGTAAAACGATGTAAATATTCTGGCAATGTACTGTAATTCCGAGAATCATTCCATTCCCATTGGACGATACCACCTGCAAAAGCGATGATTAAAAGAAGAATGGACCACCCACGGATATTCATAAAATACAGCAAGAGCGGAAGGCATGCCATAGCCCCCACCATTCCCCAAATTAACGTCCATCCTGTCAGCACACATGCCATGCCGCTTCCGCACAGCCAGAAGATCGCTATGCGAAGCAATGGTCTGCCATTCATCCCGGCTCGCCTCCCTTCTCCTTAAAATAAATACACAAAAACCTCCGGAAGCCTATTCAGGCTTACCGGAGGTTCTTCCCCGTAATTATGAAACTCACCTTGTAAAACATATCCCTGTTTTAACCTGCTCTAATGCATCTTGACGCGCTCTAGCCTGACCTAAGGAGTTCTCGTTAGTTGCTTACGGTCATCATCGTCTCCCTTGGAGGCTGGTAATTATCCAGTCTACGGAACGTAACACCTTTCTGCTCCATCATAGTCGTTACTTTGCTCGTATCTTTGGGATAGGAACGATGAAATACAATCTCTGTAACGCCACTATTTGCCAGCATATTAGCACATGTCCAGCAAGGCTCGTCGGTTACATATACAGTCGAGCCTTCACGGTCAATACGATCTGTGAATAAAAGCAAATTCTGCTCCGCATGAATAGTACGAATGCAGCGCTGTTTTTTAACCATTTCCTCCTGTCCATCTGTGACCACAAGCTCGTATTCTTCCGAAATCATGCAGCCAGCCTCGGAACAATCAGCTACCCCCATTGGTGCACCATTATAGGCAGTACCCAGCAGTTTTTTTCCTTGAACCAGCACAGCCCCTACATGCCGGCGAGGACAGCGGGAACGCGTGGAAACCATATAAGCGATGTCCATAAAATACGTGTCCCAATCCTTGCGAAGCTCTACTGTACTCATGCAGTCTTCTCCTCCCACTTTGAAGCCATTTCTATCAAGATGTATTTAGCGAATCTGTACATAAGAAGCCATCTTCTCCAGCATCTTCATACCTATGCCCTTGACCTTGGTAAGATCACTGACTTTGGCAAAAGGACCATGCGTATTACGATAGTCCACAATGGCTTGGGCTTTCTTCTGTCCAATTCCCGGAAGTTCTGTAAGCTTGGAAACAGATGCCGTGTTCACGTCGATTTTGCCATTATCGGCTATTCCATCGGTTGATTCGCCAGCCGTATTAGATGTCTTTTCAGATGCAGGTGAACGACTCTCTTCAATCTGAGCCTGTGGCTGGGTCGATAGCTCACCTTGTGTAGCAACAGCAACATTAGGCTCCTTAACCATCGAGTTATCCACTGGAGTTACAATGTCAGATTTCTGCTCGCTCCCACTCCCGCCTGATGCAGTAGCAGCTATATTCTCCCGAACCGAAGCAGCCGACTGTGTAACAGAGGGACTCTGCTCACTTGTCGGCTGATCGGCGCCGAGCAGCATCGGTTCCCAGCCGCTAGGCGGCTGTTCACTTTTGCCCGACCATAATATCAGTATACATCCTAACACCGCCGCAGCAATGGACATCGCTTTGTTCCATCTCATCTTTCGCACACTCCCTCATATTCAAAATAGAGATCATTTCGAACACGGGCGGTGCTTCCGAACCGTTTAATGCTTTAGCTTATATAAGATACATATTTTCATGTCATGTGGACCAGCGTCTCATGCATACAATAGAGGGAAGATACTGCGCCATTACCGTAAAGCATGAAAGGAGGCCTGAACCAATGAAGGTTGGATTTATCGGAACCGGCAGCATGGGCAGCCTGTTGATCTATGCCCTGATTCAATCCGGTGCACTCGAACCCCGTCAGATTGCTGCAAGCAATCGAACCCCTTCGAAAGTACGTCAGCTTTCCCTCCGTTACCCCGGGCTGCATGAATCACAGAGCAATCGGGAAACGGTGATTCGCAGCAATATCATCTTCCTGTGCGTGAAGCCGCTGGAATTCAGACATGTCATCGATGACATCTTGCCGGTTGTGAATTCCAATCACATAATTGTGTCGATCACTAGCCCCGTGCAGCTACGCCATCTGGAATCTTCACTTCCTTGCAAAGTCTCCAAAGTTATCCCCAGTGTTACACATCAGGTCGGCAGCGGAGCAACCCTGTTCATCCATGGCGAACGAATGACTGCCGAAGACCGCAATATACTGGAAAGCCTGATGAGTCATATCGGCAAACCCTACCAAGTAGATGAGGCCTGCACCCGAATCACATCCGACTTCTCCAGCTGCGGACCTGCATTCATATCCTTCTTTTTGGAGCAATGGATTGAAAGTGCTGTGCGATTGACAGGGATCAAACGCGCTGATGCCTGTGCTCTTGCCGGTGAGATGCTATTAGGAACAGGCAAGCTGCTCACCGAAGGAGGTTATACTCCGCAAGAACTCCAGGCTCGCGTTGCTGTACCTGGCGGAATAACCGCACAGGCACTTGCACTGCTGAGAAATAATCTGGATGGCGTATTTGACAGCCTGATCCACACGACACATGAGAAATATGATGAAGATTTAGTCAAACTGGATGAGGTGTTTCGTGCCAGTGAAATTAACCGGCAACAATATTAACCAGTTTGCCTGGAACGGCAATGACTTTGCGAATAGTCTTGCCTTCCAGCGCCTGTTTCACAGATGCCAGTTCCATCGTATAATCCTGCATTGCCTGTGAATCCAGATCCTTCGCGATAGTCGCACGAGTTACAATTTTGCCATTCACTTGAACCACGATTTCTACTTCTGCATCCACCGTCATGGACTCATCGTATTCAGGCCAAGCCACGTAAGAAATTCCACCCTCATGTCCAAGACGACTCCACAGCTCTTCTGCCATATGCGGCGCCAGAGGTGACAACAGTTGAACAAAGTTTTCCATTGCTTCGCGAGGCAGTGTATCTGCTTTGTAAGCATCATTGATGAAAATCATTAACTGGCTGATCGCGGTGTTAAAGCGCAGGTGCTCCAGATCTTCCGTTACTTTTTTGATCGTTTTGTGCGCTGTACGTTTGAACTCATCCGTTCCACCGTCAACTGTAATTTTCTCATTGATCGCACCTGTGTCTTCGTTGATGAACAGACGCCATACACGGGACAGGAAACGATGCATTCCCTCAACTCCGTTTGCGTTCCATGGTTTGGTCGCTTCGAGCGGCCCCATAAACATCTCATAAAGACGCAGTGTATCTGCACCAAATTCGTTCACAATCTCATCCGGGTTAATGACATTACCGCGAGATTTACTCATTTTTTCATTATTAGTTCCCAAGATCATACCTTGGTTGACCAGCTTTTGGAATGGCTCTTTCGTGTGTACAACACCCAGATCATACAGCACCTTGTGCCAGAAACGAGCATACAGCAAGTGAAGTACTGCGTGTTCTGCTCCACCAATGTACAGGTCAACTGGCAACCATTGCTGCTGTTTCTCCTTTGAGATCAGTTCCTTGTCATTATGCGGATCGATAAACCGCAGGTAGTACCAGCAGCTTCCCGCCCATTGTGGCATCGTGTTGGTTTCGCGGCGAGCCTTCATACCCGTCTCCGGATCAACTGTATTTACCCAATCGGTAACGTTAGCCAGTGGGGATTCACCTGTGCCTGAAGGTTTGATCTGATCAATGTCAGGCAGCAACAGCGGCAATTGATCTTCTGGCACTGTCTTCATCGTTCCGTCTTCCAGATGCAGAATCGGAATCGGCTCTCCCCAATACCGTTGACGGCTGAACAGCCAGTCGCGCAGACGGTAGGTCGTTTTACCTTGTCCTTTGCCGTTCTCTTCAAGCCAAGCGATCATTTTCGCTGCAGCTTCTTCATTGTTCAATCCGTTCAGGAAATCGGAGTTCACATGTGCGCCGTCACCTGTATATGCCTCTTTTGTAACATCTCCGCCTTCGATAACTTCAAAGATATTCAGGTCGAACTGCTTCGCAAATTCCCAGTCACGCGCATCGTGGCCCGGAACAGCCATTACAGCTCCCGTACCATAACCCGCCAGTACATAATCAGCAATCCAGATCGGCAGTTTTGCTCCGTTTACCGGATTGATCGCGTACGCACCTGTGAACACACCTGTTTTTTCTTTCGCCAAATCGGTACGTTCCAGATCACTCTTGCGCGCAGCCTGCTCCTGATAAGCTTTAACCGCCTCACGCTGTGTTTCGGACGTAATCGCTTCAACCAATTCATGCTCTGGAGCCAGAACGGCAAAGCTTGCACCGAACAATGTGTCTGCACGGGTTGTAAATACTTTAATCACTTCTTCACGGCCTTCGATGGCAAAAACTACTTCAGCCCCGGTCGATTTGCCGATCCAGTTACGCTGCATATCCTTGATGCTTTCCGACCAGTCCAGCTCTTCCAGATCCTCCAGCAAACGCTCTGCATATTCCGTAATTTTGAGTACCCATTGACGCATCGGTTTACGCACAACCGGGTGGTTACCACGCTCACTTTTGCCATCAATAACTTCTTCGTTTGCAAGCACTGTACCCAAAGCTTCACACCAGTTCACCGGTACTTCATCGACATAGGCCAAACCTTTATTGTACAGCTGGATAAAGATCCACTGTGTCCATTTGTAATACTCAGGGTCTGTCGTACTGATCTCACGATCCCAGTCATACGAGAATCCGAGTGACTTGATCTGACGACGGAAGTTGTCAATGTTACGGAATGTGATGTGACGCGGGTGCTCTCCCGTATCCAGTGCATGCTGTTCCGCAGGCAGACCGAAAGCATCCCATCCCATTGGATGCAGTACATTATATCCACGCATCCGCTTGTAACGAGATACGATATCTGTTGCTGTATATCCTTCCGGGTGACCTACGTGTAGTCCGGAACCGGACGGATACGGGAACATATCCAGCGCGTAAAACTTCGGTTTAGATGGATCCTCACCTGTTTTAAACGTTTTATTCTCATCCCAAAATTGCTGCCAGTTTTTCTCCATCACTTGTGGCTGATAGCCGTGCTTCGGCTGATGATTCTCACTCATCTATATTCCTCCTTCAGGTTATAAGCAATTTATAACAACAAAAAAACCTCAGCATCCCGTAGCGTTTGCAGCGCTAGGGACGAGAGGTTGAATTCCCGTGGTACCACCCTAGTTAGCGGATGAACGTGCTTCGTCATCCACTCCCTTTAGACCTGTAACGGCGGTTAACCGATGCGGATTTCCAGTTCTGCACACAAGGCATAGAACTTTGTAATCACCGCATTTCTCCAAGGCGAGTTCGCAAAATACTGTCAATCGGCTTGCACCAACCGCCGACTCTCTGTCATGTACAGCATTTACTACTGATCCTTATCATCGAAATATGTATACAATATAGGAAGCATTATATAAAAATGCAAGCTCAAAGTCAATATGACATGTCACTTTCATCTGTTTACATGGCAGACTGTTACAAACCATATGCAACAGTCTGCTGATCAGATTTTCCGAAAACGTTCAATGCCCTCCTGCAAATTCTGGATTGTCCCGTCGACATGCTCCTTGTTATCATAATGACGGTAGTCACATTCAATCCGAAGAGCAAGATCAAAATACAAATCATACAAACGTCTGCGCTTTCGCTCATTTTCCGTTGTAATCTCACGTCCATATCCTTTGAGGAATCCTGGAGTATAGTTAAAATGACTGAAATAATGCTCCATTAGCGGATCACCCCATAACGAGCGTTCAAAATCGATAATGCCCGTAATCTGCGTATCCTGCACCAGCACATTGCCATCCCATAAATCCCAGCTAATCAGAACAGCTTCGGTCACCTCATCCAGTGCATCCGCTCTCTCCTCAATCAGACGTCTTAGCTCGTTGTAATCAATCCCGATGTCAACCTCCGCCTCTTGCCCATCGATGAGCATATCCTCCATTAACATCAAGAAGGCTTCTCTCCATGTGCCACGTTGTCTGTCTTTCCCGGAAAAATAACCAAACCGTTCACCCTGAATCTCGTTGATTCGCTTATTGTAACGACCTAACTGTTGTTCAACCTCTTCCTGCTCTTCGGGAGTACAGTGCGTTTTGGCCTGGTTGTATGGTTTCCCCGACATGTATTCCATAATAAAAAATTGCGCCGGAGCGAATTGGAGCGAAGAATCATAAACGAGCACCTGAGGCACAGGAACATCCTGCAGTTTGGCAACAAGCCGGAGTGCCTCAACTTCTGCCGTCATTAAATTCTGTTCACAGCGCATCAGATTGGTCGCAGCCAAAGGTGCAATTTTAAGAACAACTTTCCGTCCGTCATCAAGTGTGATTTTATAAGCTTGGTTTGCCCAGCCTYCAATCATTTCCTCATGATCTTGAATCGATACAGCGAGATGATGCTTCATAATCTGATCCAACTGCTCTTTGGACAATCTTGTTTTATATGCACTTTCCATAATTGTACCCCTCCCATTGTGAGATTATAATTCTTCTACTTCAGAAAACGTTTTCCATTACCATTTATTATGGCTGTCTTTGCTTCAAGCAGCAATACCTTTGATTATATCTGTTCGAAAAAAACTGCCCCCAGCAACATGCTCACTTGCTGCAGAAGGACAGTTCATCATAATAAATATACATCAAACCTGTTATTGATCAGTGTATTTTATTTCACGGCTACGTAGAACAATCGCTGTGCGCTGTCTCCAGCCTCTCCCCACTCGAAGTCGGCATATACCTTCACGTCCCGGAAGCCCGCTTTGCTTAATTCCAATCTCATCCAGTCCGGATCATAAGCACGCTGCACATGAACTTCCTCAAAACGCTGGTAGGTATCCTTGCTGCCACCGTCTATTCGCGAGAAAATGCTCAAATGATGTTCAATTTCACACCGTTCCTGATCGAAATCACACGTCCAAATATACGAGACCGAGCGCTCATCCAACACAAAAGGCTGTTCCTCATCATACCGAATCAGTGTATTCGGATGATGTACGTCAAACAGAAACGTACCTCCCGGCTTCAGCATCTCATACGTACGCTCAAATGTACGAATCACATCATCCGATTCCAGCAAATAGTTCACACAATCACAGAACGAAATGACAGAGTCTACCGGTTCCGGTACTCTCCATTCCCGCATATCCTGCTGCACCCAGCGAACACTGCCTTCCCGGTACAAACGATGTCCCTGGGCTGTGGCTTCCATCTTGCTACGGGCAACAGACAGCATATCGGAGGAGAGATCGATCCCCGTCACTTCAAAGCCGGAGTTCACCAGCGGAATCGTGATTGAACCTGTTCCACAGCCAAGCTCAACCACACTTTTAGGCATGCCATGCTTTTCCCAGGCTGTTCTTGCAAACCTTATCCAGTCCGGATAAGGCATATCTTCCATTAATTCATCGTAAACGTAGGCAAATTTCCGGTAAGACATGTCGGCACCGCACTTTCAATTTCATTTTTCCTTATCGGATAATATCAAAATCCAAAGAAAAAGCAGGGCATCCATTCCGGTGTTTACCCAGTCTGGCCCTGCTTTACCTAAATCGGTGCACCACGCATCCGCTTCGCTTCAAGAGATATACTATACTTCGTACAGAATGAATGTATTTAACTTTAAATAAAAGATGAACCCCGTTATCGCAGGTTTACTTCTCTTCCTGCTCCTGTTTAGGAGCGGATTCGGACAGATAAGTCCAGCTTTCCTTTTGTACCACCAGTCCATCTTTCATCAGCTTGCCCAAGGCACGTTTAAACGCGGATTTGCTGATGCCAAAACGTTGCTTGATAATATCCGGCGGCGTTGCATCCGAATACGGCATTCCACCCATCGGGCGCTCTTTCATAAAAGCAAGCAGCTTGTCTGCGTCTTCGTTACGCCCAACTTCTTTGCGCTGCGTCATGGCCAGATTCACACGACCATCTTCCCTTACCAGCGTAACCCGACATTTCACCTTTTCACCCAAACGCAGCATATGACTGCGCTCGGAGGAATGAATCATCCCGATTGCCCCGAAGCCGAGTACACCACCATCAACAAGTACAAATGTACCCATCTGAAGTGGCTTGTACACCAGCGCTTCTACCCACTCATTCAGCCAGGTGGTTGGCGCGTGGAAGGCAAGCGGTGAAAGCTCGCGTTCACCGGCTAATTTGGCACGTAGACGCCCCTGTTTGTCGTGCTCCATCATCACGAACACTTCATCCCCAACTTGAGGACGCAATTCTTCGAGTTCAGGTAATTCACGAATCGGAAGCAATAACTGACGTCCGAGACCCATCTCCAGGAAGCAACCGAGGCGCGGATGCACATCAGCTACGACCAATTTAGCCATCTCACCCAGCGTGAGGTAAGGTTTTTTCATCGTAACAGCCAGACGGTCTTCTGTATCAAAGAATACAAAAACCTCCAGCGTTTCACCAATCTTGATATCCCGAGTTAGCTCGGTATAGTGAAGCAATACATCTTCCGATCCTGTCGTCAAAAAATAGCCAAATGGAGACACTTCACGTGAAACCGGCAGTGAGACGACTGTTCCTGCGATCAAACTCATACCGTTTCCACCACTTTGGCGTCAGACCAGAGACGCTCGATATTGTAATACTCGCGCTCATCACGGTGGAATACGTGAACCACGACATCGCCAAGATCCATCAGCACCCAGCGTGCAGAGTCCATACCTTCAATACCTTTAATGGTTACACCGGCTGTATGCGCCTGTTTGCGAATCTCGGTAGCAATGGCTTGCACCTGTGTATCTGAATTCCCGTGGCAGATCACAAAATAATCTGCAACGAGCGAAATGTTGTTCAGGTCTAGAGCTACAATGTTTGATGCTTTTTTATCGTCAGCGGCAGCAACTACCATGTTCATAAGTTCTTTCGATGATACTGTCATGAACCAACCTCCATAATCTATAATTGTTCAATTAAATCATTACGTGAGAGGACCGTGAGCGGATAGATGACACGGCGCTGGGAGAGCAACAGGCTGATGGTCGAATCAAAACCCGCAATCAAGCCTTCCTCCAGGCTGCGCTGAGCCTGGTCACGAATATACTCCACCCCTGGGAAATCACGCCCAGGCTCAATATAATCGGCAAGGCATACGACTTTGTCCAGCAGACTCATGCCTACCCTACCTGAAGTATGCCACCGAATCGCATGAATAATTTCAGAATCCAACACACCATAATCACGTTCAGCTACAAAAGCACCCACTTCCGAATGCCAAAGCTGCTTGTCATGCTGTAAAAGTTCAACATTTAATCCGTTATCACGAATGACCGCTTCCATCTCCGCTATGGGCCAATATTTAGCTACGTCATGTAAAATCGCCGCAATATCCGCTTTTTCCGGATCAGCACCGTACTTTTTTGCCAAAGCAACTGCAGATTCCATAACACCCTGCGTGTGCTTCCAGCGTTTGGCGGGCATCTGTGCAGAGACAGCCTGTATTAACTCCTCACGGCTTAGTGCCATATAAACCGCTCCCTACAATGTATTGATGAACTGCATCAGGAATCATAAATCGAACCGAATGCCCTTTTGCAAGACGTCTGCGAATGGCCGTGGAAGAAATATCAACAAGCGGCATTTCAGCCAGCAGTACCCGATTCTGTAATGCATCCGGCAGATCATCGAGATGTAGTTGAAAGCCCGGGCGTCCAACACCGATAAAGGTCAATCTGGATGCCAGCTCTTCAATCTCTTCCCATTTTGGGAGATAGTTCACCATATCCGCCCCAATGATGAAATAAAATTCATGTTCAGGGTGACGGCGCCACAATTCACGCATCGTGTCGATGGTATAGGATACGCCGCCAAGTTCCATTTCAATGCCCAGAACCTCATATTGAGGAGCATCCTTTACAGCCGCTTCCGTCATCTCGAGGCGCTGCTGTCCTGTTGCACCTGCTCCGGGTTTGTGAGGCGGGACATGGGAAGGCATGAACCAGATTTCATCCAGTGCATGCGAATCCCTCGCCGCTTCGGCTGCCAGCAGATGCCCCATGTGGATCGGATCAAACGTACCGCCCATGATGCCGATCTTCACCCGCGCCACTCTCCTTATCTTGGAAGTTCGATTTGTTTATTATCCCGTGATTCTTTGTACAGGATAATTGTACTGCCGATCACTTGTACAAGTTCGCTGCCTGTTTCACGGGCAATCTCTGCTGCAATCTCATTTCTATCATCCAGGTTGTTGTTCAGCACTTGTACTTTCATCAGTTCGCGCTTCTCAATCGCATCTTCAATGTGACGGAACAAGTGTTCATTCGTGCCACCTTTGCCAATTTGAAAAACAGGGGTCAGATGATGAGCCTCTGAACGCAAGAAACGCTTTTGTTTACCAGTTAACATGAATACTCCATACTCCTTATATTGAGCAGACCCATGTACAGCGCGGAGCTGATTCAGGGATCTGACCGTTCAATTATTGTTTTTAAAACTCTCAAGTACCGCTTGTCTCATCGTATCTACCGGAGCCGAAATGCCAAGCCAGTGTTCGAATGCGACAGCTCCTTGATAAACAAACATGCCTAGTCCGCCATGCACGGTACATCCGCGTAAACGGGATTCACTCAGCAGACGGGTCTCCAGCGGATTGTAAATCAGATCACTGACGGCTGCCCCTTCACGAATCCATGCAGGATCGACAGGCATATCATCCATGTGTGGATGCATGCCAGCTGCAGTCGTATTAATAACGATATCTGCTGTGGCAAGTGCAGCTTGAGCATCTTCCATGCCATTGCCGGAGATATCCCCTAGATCATAACTACGCAGATCCGCAGCAAGGGTAATCGCTCTATCGGCTGTACGATTCAGGATGCTAATATGCTCGGGTTTTTCGAGTGCAAGTGCATAGATAACACCTCTTGCGGCGCCACCTGCTCCAAGAACAGCAATTCGTTTTCCTTTGATCTGAGGAACAGCTTCCTCCTTCAGAGAACGCACATATCCAATCCCGTCCGTATTGTAGCCTGTCAGCGTACCATTTTCGTTCACGATGGTATTCACCGCCCCGATCAAACGAGCACTTTCATCGATTACATCGAGATATTGCATCACTTGTTCCTTATGAGGAATCGTGACATTCACTCCACGATAGCCTAATGCCACAATGCCACGAACAGCAGCTTCGAGCTGATCAGGGTGCACATGAAGCGGCATGTACATGCCGTTCACACCCGCTGCCTGCAAAGCTGCATTATGCATGGCCGGGGACTTGGAATGGGCAATCGGATCACCCATAACCCCAAGTAATACAGGAAGTGAAGAATTGAACTTATTTTCTGCTGACATCGACTCGCCTCCGATCTGATCCGTTGTTCGAAATTGCCTGTACCCAAACTAGATCAGGGAAGGACGAATCTGCACCCGGATCCCTTTTGGAACATGAACAGCCACCAGGGCACCGTTATCTCCGTTAACCTTGATCCAGCCTAGACCGGAGATGAATACGTCCGACTGACTGCCACGTTTGATCCGGAATTCATGTCTCGTCCATTCCGGCATCTCGGCCGCGTGCTCACGCGTTGGCGGAGACAGCAACTCACCCAGGTGATCACGGTATAGATCATCTGCCCGTTCCAGTTTTGTCCGATGAATATCCAGGGCAGTACTGATAAAACAAGTGAACGATTGACGATCACCTTCGACAAAATCAAACCGAGCCATACCACCGAAAAACAGAGTCTGACCGGAATTCAATTGATATACCGCAGGTTTAAGCGGTTTCTCTGGCATAATTGCAGCCAGATCCTTACGGGATACAATTTCACTGAAGCGCCAAGGATACACAATGCCCGGCGTATCAATAATATATTTTCCATCGTCTAGCGGAATGTTCACCATATCCAGTGTCGTTCCCGGATAACGCGAGGTCGTCAGTTCCTGCTCCAGATCGCTGTAGTCTCGGATCAAACGGTTAATCAGTGTCGATTTACCGACATTGGTTCCACCGACAACGTACACATCCCGATCTCCACGGTACGTGCCGACAAGCTCAAGCAGACGGTCAAACCCTTGGTTTTGCTTCGCACTGCAGAGCACAACATCTACTGTCCGCAGGCCTTGTTCTTTAGCTTGCTTTTGCACCCAGTTCCGAACTTTATTCCAGTTTGTAACTTTAGGCAACAAGTCCGTTTTGTTCACGGCAAGCAGTACCGGATTGTTTCCAACAAAGCGTTGCAAGCCAGAGATAATACTGCCATCAAAATCAAACAAATCAACGATATGAATGACGAGCGCATCCTTATCCCCAATTTTGCTGAGCAGAGCCAGGAACTCGTCCTGATCCACCGTTACAGATGATGACTCATTATAATTTTTGATACGGAAACAGCGCTGGCAGATGACCGGTTCACGATCAAGTGCTTTTTCTGGAAGATATCCGGGCAAATCCGGATTTTCCGTTTGCAAATTCACGCCGCATCCACTGCATCTTACGGCAATATTGTCGTTATGCGGTTCTGTCATTTCTTCTTTTCCTCCTCAAGCCATAAGCCTTTCTTACGCAAATTCGACAGGGCAATCCGTTCTACTCTCCGATTGAAGCGGGTCATAAAGCCTTCATCTCCGATGGAAATTGGCAGCACCAGCACCGTATAAAGTCCAAGTCTGTTGCCTCCATAAACGTCGGTGAGCATTTGATCCCCCACAACAATAGTTTTCTCGGGAGCAAGCTCCATCATGTTCATTGCTTTACGAAACGGTACATTCGATGGTTTACGTGCACTATGCACAAACTGGATATCCAGCGGAGTCGCAAACAGGGACACCCGATTCAGATTGTTATTGGACACAATCATCAGCTTGAATCCCACCTCTTTTACACGCGCGAACCATTCGATCAATTCCGGTGTAGCATCAGGTGCTTTGGCTCCAACAAGCGTATTATCCAGGTCAGTTATGATTCCACGATACCCTTGAGCGTACAGCTCTTCCAGATTAATATCAAAAACTGTGTCTACACGCAGCTTGGGCAGTAACATTTTAAACAAAGAAGTCACCTCAGTTTCATACGACACACTATATCACAAATCCGTCTTTCCTGAAAATGCAAACACCTTTTATCATTATAAAAAAAGGAAAAACGGGACGGACAACATCTATGCCCGTTCCGCTTTCAGTTCCTTCCGCAGCTTCAAGGCCGTCTGATAAACAACCTTCCAGTCATCAGCGGTTACCGTTGCCGGACTGTAACGGGTCTGTTCGAACTTCATCAGCAACTCTTCCAGTGTCGCTTGAGCTGATGGTCTATGCTGACTCCAGCGAGTTACGGACTCACGAAGCGTTTCGTCCCCACTACGAGTCAAACCTTGTCTTCTCGCATAACGAATCCAGCGCTCCGTCTCAGCAAGAACCTTCTGTTCAGGTGTCAACGGTCTGCCTGCACGCAGGCGAAGCAACAAGAAGCGCAGTGAAAGACGGTTACGCCAGAACATGTAGGCTACCCAAAGTGCGATAACAGCACCTGCAATCCAGATGACAAAGGTTGGAATTGCAGCTGTCGTCTGCTGAGGAGCAGGAGTTGGTTCTTCTTCTTGAACCGGCTCTTCCTCTGGCTGCTCTTCAGGCTGGTCAGCAGGCTGAACCTCCGGTGCTTCGGTCAGTAGTGGCATATCAAAGCCAGGTGTTGCCTCAACTGGAATCCAACCATATTCGCCAAAGTACACTTCTGCCCAAGAGTGAGCATCTGCGTTCGTTACCGTGTACGTTGTTTCAATAGGTGCACCAGGCTGGCGAGGAGCCTGTAAGTCCGAGTTAAGGGACATCTGCCCAGGTGCATACCCCTTCACCCATCTGGCTGGAATACCCTCTGACCGAGCCATCATCACAAGCGCAGTGGAAAAGTAATCGCAATACCCTTCACGAATATCAAACAAGAACCCTTCAACAAAATCCTTGCTTACTTTTCGGGATAGATCCGGATTGTTAGTGTAATTGAAGTTTTGTTGTAAATAGTTTTGCAGTAATGCTACTTTTTCATACGGTGTTTTTGCAGACGCTGTGATCTCGGCAGTGAGATCTTTTACCCGTTCAGGGAAGCGGGACGGTAATTGCAAATACTTGTCCTCTGCCGGATTGCTTGTATACAGAGCTTCAGCTGATTTGGTTCGAAGCTCATCTTCCACGATGATTGGCACTTCTGAGATAACCGTATATGTTTTGGGATACTGGGGCTGTTGACGTGACGTTACCACATGCAGTTCGGCACGCTCCGTATTCCAAAGCATACGACTAGCGCTCTCCTCACCGTTCACCGAGCTCACTTGGGATATGGAATACGCTCCAAACAGGATCGGATATACCGTGTCATTCAGCATTGTTACTTTCTGCGTGACTTGTTTTGTATTTACTTTTCCAGCCTGTTCATTTTCCAGTCCTTGATTGGCTGACACATTCTCCATAGCTGCACGTCCAGGTTCATCCCAGCCCGTACCCGTATATTCAGAACGTGTCTCACCGCGCCAGTAACTTCGATCACTCGTAGTAATCGACATTACAGGCGTGTAATCAAAGTTAAATCCTCCGCCAAGCTGATTATCTTCCCGACTGTATCCCGACTCTGTAGCTGCAGGAATATCCAGTACCCCATTCTCCGACTGGCTCGTGGATGTTCCGGTGTAATTCCGCCAAGCCGTGTATGGGTCCGTCAATGTTGGCGGAATTTCCGGCATGTTCACACTGGCAACAATGATTAATGAAAAAATGATAGCTATATTGGCCAGTATTTTATAAGGATACCGAATCATTCGTTTCCAACCCTGCGGGTATTGCAGCTGATAGTTACGGAAGTGCTGACATACGAGCCAGCCCATACCAGCAAACATCACCCAGGCAATCTCACCCCACAGCGGAATCTGTGTGAAGGAATCCAAGATCCCCATTGAAATCACATTAACTCCCAGGAAAACAAGAATGCGGCGGGTAGAGTTCACGAGACGAAGCGCCGCCTCCAACATTACCCATGTACACAAGGAAAACCAGATATATGGAGGCATATGCATAATAAATTGCTCCATACGCTCTGTTAACGAGCCGTAAGGAATGTACACCATGTAATCAATCAACGTTTTATGCAAAATATATAAGACCGCAACGGCCTTGATTATTGTTCGATACACCACTTTGAAGGGAAGAATGACTTCCAGAATACTTACCACTGCCAGCGTCCACAGCACCAGCGAAGTTGTCTCGGTATACCAGGATTCCTGAGTAAAAGTTATCCACTGCAGAGCGATGAGAAATATCCAGAGCAAAGATGCCGCGTGATACCAGGACCGTTTTAACCCGAAACTTTGATGTCCTTTGGTGTTCATACCGAACCTCCCCCCATAATCGTTGGAAGTTCCTGCAGATGGGCGACAGTAAATGATCTTGTGCCCCTGCCGCGCAGCATGGCGTTCCATTCGGCGCTTCGGCGGGATTCTGCCGTATCAATCAGGATGTGACATGGAGTCATTCCACGCGTATCCGCCCAGCGAAGCAGTTCAATTATTTTTTCATCTTTCTGTGGAGAGATAACAACAAAATAGGCCCCCTGCGGGAACTGACGGGCTATTTTCTCCACTCCAGGAAGAAGGGAAGCGTCCTGTCCATTGTCCTGAATATCTACGAGATGATGCATCATCTTCTGCCGTTCGATCAGACTTTCACTTGGAGGCATAAAGGATACCTTTTCAGCCAAGGTTAACAATCCCATGCCCATTCGTTCTCTGCTACCGTAATCCAGCAGAGAGGCTGTCGTGGAAACGGCCAGTTCGAATGCTTCACCGTGTGGGTAGCTTCCACCCAGCGCATCCAGGACCAAGATCGTTTTAGGCACAGACTCATGTTCAAACTCTTTAGATTTCCAATTGCCCGTCTTGGCTGTTGCATTCCAGTGAATGCGAGACAGGCGATCCCCATACACGTAGTCACGCACTCCGTTAATCTGGGTTGTTTCCCTGCGTGAACGGGTTAAGGCCGTCTGTGGCCCTGACAAGCGTGACTTGCGATCATACAACTGCCAGTAAGGTATAAATACGGTGCGTGGTAATACACGAAACTCTCCGCTTGCCTTAAATGTTCCGCGATGTTCAATCAGCCCGAAAATATCCTCGCTGGCACACTCTGTTTCCGAAAAAACATACTTTCCCCGCTCAAGCGGAGGTGTTTGAAAGGACAATTCACCAGCACCCCGCATACTTGGGATCAGACTTTCTTTAAACGACCATGATTCTCCATTGTGCCGATGCAGTATCTCACGAACAACAACATATGGAAGCGGGAGAAACCCAGGAATGGTCAAGTTCAGCTTCACCTGAACCTGATCACCGGCATGAAGCAGTTCTTCATGGCCCTGTCCCGAAGAGAGCCTACGTACGCCCTTAGCCCTTTTCACGCCGCTGAATCCAGCAATCGCAAGATACAGGCAGAGTAGCGTTACCATGGACAAAAGCATAAGCGAGGTTTTTCCTCCCTGAAACAAAACGTACGCCAGACAGCACATCCACACCACTGCGATGCCCCATACGCGAGGGTGGCGCAGGCCTCGATTGACTGTAGTCAAAAGCGGTCTCATCAACTATTGTCCCATCGATACAGGCACACGAACCTGTTGTAATACGGAATTCAGAACGGCCTCTGAGCTCATGCTATCCAGTCTGGATTCAGGACGAAGAACGATACGATGAGAAATCACATATGGAGCCATCGTTTTCACATCATCCGGCAACACATAATCTCGCTCCTGCAGGAAGGCATAAGCTTTCACAGCCATCATGAAAGAAATAGCCGCCCTTGGACTAGCACCCAGTAATACAGACGGGTGCGTACGGGTGTGGCGAACAACATCGAGTAGATAGTCCATTACAGGATCTCCGATGAACACCTCTCTGATCTCTTGCTGAATAGCCGAGATTTGATCCATATGAGTGACAGATTCAAGCCGATCAACCGGCTGACCCGATTGATGCTGCTTCAGTAATGTTTTTTCGATATCTTTGTCAGGATAACCCAAACTGATCTTTAACATAAAACGATCGAGCTGGGCTTCAGGCAGCGTATAGGTTCCTTCAAAGTCAATTGGATTTTGCGTTGCGCATAACATGAAAGGGTGTGGCAAATCGTAAGTGTCACCATCTACGGTTACACTGCGCTCTTCCATGACCTCCAGCAAAGCTGATTGTGTTTTGGTTGTCGCACGGTTAATCTCGTCCGCGAGCAAAATATTGGTCATGACCGGGCCTGGTCGGAAATAAAAGCGCTCGTCTTTAGGATGAAAAACGGAAACTCCCGTAATATCACTTGGTAAAATATCAGGATTACATTGAATACGGCGGTATTCCCCGCGCATGGATTTCGATAGTGCTTTGATTAGCTGTGTTTTGCCCGTTCCCGGTACGTCTTCAATCAGAACGTGTCCGCCTGCAAGCAAAGCTGTAAGTAATAGTTGAATCTCAAAGGATTTCCCCATAATGCAGGATTCCAGATTCGAACGAACTGCAGATATGATTTGGATCGACTCTTTGCGCACAGGCATGTGGTCTAACCTCCTAAAAAAGCATACAGATTTCCTTTTATTGTACATGATACAGGGTCACGAGTACACTCGAAGCAACTCACAATTTGTTTCCAGTCGTCCGATTCACCGCATTTAACGCATGAATACGACAAAAAAAAGACCACGGATATTGTTCATCCGAAGCCTTATCTTATCATTGGATTCATTAAAATTTTTAACCTTTGGGCCGAACAACCAGTGCTGCGAGAAAAGAAAAGATAATCGCCGACGATATCCCCGCTGCCGTGAGATCGAAAATACCGGTAATTACGCCGATCCAGCCCTCTTTCTCAAGCTCGGTCAATGCTCCATGCACCAATGAGTTGCCAAAGCTCGTGATGGGCACCGTCGCACCTGCACCTGCGAACTTCACCAGAGGATCATAAATCCCTAATGCATCCGCTACAGCACCAGCCACTACCAGCGTACTCATCGTATGGGCAGGTGTCAGCTTCGCACCATCCATCAACAGCTGTCCGATCACACAGATCAGACCTCCAACAATAAAAGCCCAGAGAAATTGCATATCGTTTAACCCTCCTGTTCAATTGCGACAGCATGTGCAATACATGGAATGCTTTCACCCTGTTGGTATGAGAGCGGAGACAGAAGCGCCCCTGTGGCAACCACAAGTACTCGCTTCAGATCACCCTTTTGCATCCGGTTCAGGATATGCCCATAAGTTACGGTAGCTGAACAACCGCAGCCGCTTCCCCCCGCAACGACTTGAGTCTGTTTCTCACGATCATAGATCATTAATCCACAATCGTTGAAAACCGTCTGCTCCATTGGAATACCTTCTTTATGCAAAAGCTCCTTGGTAATTGGCAAACCGACAGATGCCAGATCTCCTGTAACAATCAAATCATAATATCCAGGCTCCAGTCCGGTATCTCTGAAATGAGAAATAATCGTGTCTGCCGCAGCGGGGGCCATAGCTGCTCCCATATTAAAGGGATCTTTGATACCGAGATCCATGATACGTCCAATGGTCGCTTTGGTAATAACCGGGCCTTCACCCGTGCGAGAAACAACACCACAACCTGAGCCTGTAACGGTATACTGCGCATAAGGTGGCTTCTGCGAGCCATACTCCGTTGGATAACGAAACTGCTTCTCCACCGTGCAATTATGGCTTACCGTTCCAGCTAGCACGTAGTCGCCGGCACCGGAATCCACAATCATGGAAGCCAGCGCTAACGTTTCCATGGAGGTGGAGCAGGCCCCGAATACACCAAGATAAGGCACCCCGAGCTGTCTGGCAGAGAATGAACTGCTGATAATTTGGTTCATCAAATCGCCGCCAACAAAATAATGCAGTTCTTCTTTGGTGAGATTGGCATTCACTAATGCTAGCTGGGAAGCTTGTTCAAGCAATTTCCGCTCCGCTTTTTCCCACGTTTTCTCACCAATCTCAAGATTGTCATAGATGTAGTCAAAATCAGAGGATAACGGCCCCTTGCCTTCATCGGGCCCTACAACGGTAGCTCTGCCTATAATTCGCGGATGATGATCATACTCCCATGTCTGGCGACCCAGCCGTTTCATAGATGCCCACCTCCGAATCCCAGAAAGGCGTACACGATCCCTATGATAAACGCTGCAACGACTCCAAATACAATGACGGAACCGGCAAGCTTAAACATGTTTGCTCCAACACCGAGCACCAGCCCTTCAGCACGATGCTCCAAGGCAGCCGAGCACATGGAATTGGCAAATCCCGTCACAGGGACCCCCGTACCCGCTCCGGCCCACTGCGCAATTTTGTCGTATACGCCAAGGCAAGTCAAAATAACGGAGATCAGGATCATAACCGCGACAGTAGGACTGGCAGCCTCTTTGGATGTCATGTCCAACCCAGCCATGAAAGCTTCCTGGATGGCTTGTCCAATTAAACAGACGGTTCCCCCTACAAAGAATGCCTTGATACAATTTTTCAATATTGGACGTGGAGGCTCGTATTTTTTGGCGACCTTTTTATATTCCTTTTCATCCATCGATAGCGACGAAGTTTTCTTTTTTCCGGTTGCAGATTGTTCTGCCAAGCTCAGGACCTCCTTTATGTGAATAATTTGCATTTACAACTGAATAGTAATTGTGAAGCACTTCTATACATTGTTTGTTATTATCGGGAAGGTTATGTATCCGGCGAGAGACAGCATATGTTTCCAAAGAGAAAGAGATGGGGAAGTTATATAGATCGCGCCGCTTGATTTGGTTCACAACCTGTTAGTCTATAAATAAAGAAGAATGATGACGAGCAAAATAAAAAGTACAATGAACAACACCTTCTCATTACCTTCTTCAGGAGGCATCATCTTGTATCTTGGCTCCTTCCTTAGCTTGAACGTCGTTAACTGGACAGCCTGATTACATAAGGATACGGCTCCCTTTTATAATCATATTCGAGGAGACCGTTACATGACTGAGTCAAAAGCGGATGAAGAGACGGAAAATCCTGAATAAAATCACAAAAATCATGCCTTAAAAACGTAACATAAACATGGACAATCACTTGTACAAGGTTCATACTATAATGTGACCAGTGGTTAATAAGTCCTTTGCACGAAAAAAGGACATCAGCCTAGTAGCCGTTCTACTGTGAGCTGATCTACATATCAACAGAGGAGTTGTTGACACATGAACGAAAAAACGTTGGACATGTTCCGCACGTTAACGGAATTCCCTTCCGCCTCCGGTTTTGAACGCGAGCTGCGCGGCTGGATGAAAGAGCAAATGTCCGCTTATACCGATGAATTTGTACAGGATCGTCTGGGGAGTCTTTTTGGTGTACTGCGCGGAGAAGAATCTGGGCCTAAAGTTATGGTTGCCGGACATTTTGATGAAGTAGGTTTTATGACCTCAGGTATTACAGAAACAGGGATGGTTAAATTTCGTCCACTGGGTGGATGGTGGAGTCAGGCTGTACTATCACAGCGTCTTCAGATCATTACACCTGAGCGCCGGATTATAGGCGTTGTTGGCTCTACACCGACTCACCTGCTGGATGAATCCCAACGCAACAAACCGGTAGACCTGAATTCAATGTATCTAGATATTGGTGCAGATGATCGTGCAGAGGCAGAATCGTGGGGCATCCATCCGGGGATGCAAATCGTACCGATCTGTGAATTCACACCGATGGCCAATCCAAAGAAAATCATGGCAAAAGCTTGGGATAACCGTTATGGTGTTGGACTAGCCCTTGAACTGATGGAAGAACTCCACAAAGAAAAGTTGCCTAATATACTCTATTCAGGTGCAACGGTTCAAGAGGAATTGGGTCTTCGCGGTGCACGTACAGCTGCTAATCTCATTCAACCGGACATTTTCTTTGCACTAGATTGTAGCGCTGCCAACGACATGACGGGTGACAAACAGTCCTTTGGTCATATTGGTCAGGGTGCACTACTCCGCATACTTGACCCTGGCATGTTCACTCATCGTGGCATCGTTGAATATGTCCAGGACACGGCCTCCTCCAATCAGATTAAAATGCAGTATTTCATCTCGCCAGGCGGTACTGATGCCGGTCAGGTTCACTTGAGCGGTATTGGTGTACCTTCCACCGTAATTGGCATCTGTGGCCGATATATTCACACCTCTTCTTCCATTATTCATACGGATGACTATGATGCGGCCAAAGAGCTGATCGTAAAACTGGTGAAAGGTCTCGATCGTACAACGATGGAAACCATTATTAATAACGCTTGATTTAGGCATAAATCAACGGTTTAAATCTTCAAACTATAGAGATACCTCATCGAATCTTTTTCGGGGTATCTCTTTTTCTATTGGTCACATAAATAAATGGATCGTTTGAACATGTTGAGCACGAGATACATAAGATATGATAATGAAAGGTTAGTTAACTAAAGATGAAGAATAACACATCAAACAGCGGGGGACCTTTGTATGGCAATGGGAAGGAACGGAAAATCAAATAAAGGTTCCAGAAAAACTAATGCCGCAAATACCCTACTAAGTGGCAATTTAAAAGGAAAAAAACTTGAATTGATTGTTGCTGCGTTATTGGTTAGCGGGAAATTAAGAGTGGATGCGGTTACGCTGTTTAGAGAAGCCACATTAGTTGTAGAATTAGTGGGCCAGTATAAAACACTCCAAAAGATTGAACCCTCTAATTCAGATAAATTAGTACAATTTTTGGATGAAACGGGCCGAGATATGACTCTAAACGATGTCATTCAGGCTTTTCAGCAACGTATAAATTCCTAAATGCCAAGCATGAAAAGAGGTGGCTGTGATGTCTGAGTTTGATGGAGTTGGATTTGCCGAGCTGTTGATTGTACTTATTCTTGTCGTTTTATTTGCGTTTGGCACTACAGATATCGATACGCTCAGCAGTACACCTACGAAAGCTTGAACTTGCCGTTGCTTAACATGGTACCTAAACCGCAATTTTAAGACAGTGCCATCTTAGTATATTCATCAAGATAAACTCTTTAATTGAAAACGCCAGTCCATAAATAATGGGCTGGCGTTTGTGGTTGTACTACAGAAATAAAGGTGAGAAAGCGACCCAGGCCAAAATCATTGTTAGTATAACGCAGACATTTTCCACAACTGCCCCATGCTTGGTTCCTGTACTCATCAGGTTTGCCCGGATGCGCAGCTTTAAAGGCGGCAAAGGCCGTATCCCCCGATTGGTCAACGAATCAGCAATCAAATGTAGAGCATATGCGGAGCCTCCAGCTACCCAAATCTCTGGGCCCTGCTGCTGTGTTGTACTATACAACAAGCCTGTCCAGATGGCCGTTCCATACAAAGTATGCGTCAGTCCCCTATGCGTCAGTGTCGTACATAGCATAAGCAGACTACCTGCAATCAGATTCCACGGAGCAAAAGCATGACCATAAAAGACCAAGCCTAGTCCAATGGCAAACATCAGCACTTTACGCAACGAGCGCGACGGCAGGAACGACACAAGCCCAATCAGTATGGCGAGTAGCAAATTCCACGGTTTCGCCGGTACGTAAAAATACACAAATACGGCAGCAGGTAAAAGAATTGTCTGCAATAGTCGAATCAGACTACTCGGCAATGCCTTTGATACCAGCAATGAATTAGGCTCATCAATATCAGGCAGCAATGAGCCAATCAGGGCTACCGTTAATGCCGGAGCTGTAACCTGCAATCCCATCAGCTGTAATACTGAAAGTGAAACGCCTGTACCGATAATCAGGTGGGATCTTCCCATCATGATGCAAAAACGTCCTTTCGAGAAAATAGGGAACGTAACCGACCCCAATCTGATCATACCTCGAAAGAAAAACAAGAACAATAGTTCGCATTTCTTATTTTCAATAAATATTTTTCATTCGTGATGCTCATCACACTTATTTTAATATGAATGATCTATCGTAATTAGTGAAATTAATCACATTTAGTTCAGGTTAGTCGTTGTATAATTCAAATATAAGCCATTAAAAATGTTGGTAAATGCACAGGTTTACCCAAGGAGGCATTCACATGAACGGAAATAAAGAAAGACTAGTTGTCATTGGTAATGGTATGGCCGGAATAAGCACCGTGGAGCAAATTTTAAAATTAACTTCACGCTTTGATATTACGGTTTTTGGTACAGAACCTTATCCTAACTACAATCGTATTATGTTGTCCTATGTCCTGGAAGGTAGCAAAACGCTGGATGACATCGTTCTTAACGATCTTCACTGGTACAAGGACTATGGCATTACGCTTCACACAGGCACAACGGTTGCTCGCATTGATGCCAAGAATCGTGAAGTGGTAACCGAAGATGGAAACCGCACTCCGTATGACAAAATTATCATCGCAACGGGTTCAAGTTCTTTCATCCTCCCTGTACCCGGACATGACAAGCAGGGTGTCGTTGGGTTCCGTGATATCGCTGATTGCAATATCATGCTGGAAGCTGCAAAAGAATATAAAAAAGCAGCTGTCATCGGGGGCGGCCTGTTAGGTCTGGAAGCAGCCAAAGGACTTGTGCAACTCGGCATGGATGTAACCGTTGTGCATTTAATGGATGATCTGATGGAGCGCCAGCTCGATCCACAGGCTTCCGCCATGTTGAAAGCGGAACTGGAACGTCAGGGAATTAAATTCAAAATGGGAGCACAAACCTCCGAACTCCTGGGTGGAGACCGGGTTGAAGGGATTCGTTTTGCCGACGATTCTGTGCTGAATGTTGATTTTGTAGTCATGGCAGTTGGTATTAAACCCAATACAGCTGTGGCCCGCGAAAGCGGTATCGAAGTCAACCGAGGCATCATCGTGGATGACTACATGCAGACTTCATTGAAAGATGTTTACTCTGTTGGGGAATGTAACGAACATCGCGGTGTATGTTACGGACTTGTAGCGCCACTGTTTGAGCAAGGAATGATTCTTGCGAAACATATTTGCGGAGTCGAAACAGCTCCGTATGAAGGCTCGGTTGTATCAACTAAATTGAAAATTTCGGGTGTTGATGTCTTCTCTACTGGTGAATTCATTGACAGCCCGGAACATACCGTGATTTCGCAAAAAGACGACTGGAAACGAACGTACAAAAAAATTCTGCTTCGTGACAACAAAATGGTAGGTGCCGTACTCTTCGGAGACATTACCGATTCTGCCGAACTGCAGAAACTGATCAAAAACCAAACGGAAATGACAGATGAATTGTACAGTTCTCTTATGGGTACAGGTTGCGGCGGTCACAAAAAAACAACTTCTGTTGAGACAATGCCGGAAGACGAGATTGTTTGTGGATGTAACGGCGTAACCAAAGGTGCAATCGTGGATGTCATTACCAATCAGGGTCTTACCACAATTGATGAAATTAAAGCCTGCACCGGTGCAACCCGCTCTTGCGGAGGATGTAAACCGGTGGTGGAACAGATTTTGCAATATGTGCTTGGAGATGGCTTCACTGCCGGTAGCAAACAGGGAATCTGCAGCTGCACATCCCTCGGACGGGATGAGATTGTTGCTGAAATCCGGGAAAAAGGCTTGCAAACGAGCAAAGAAGTGATGAACGTACTTGGCTGGAGCCAGCCTGAGGGTTGCTCGAAATGTCGTCCGGCCATCAACTACTATCTGGGCATGATCTATCCAGACACACACGAGGATGAGAAAGAATCCCGTTTTGTCAACGAACGTATGAACGCCAATATTCAGAAAGATGGAACATACACCGTTGTACCTCGGATGTATGGTGGTGTTACAACACCAGCGGATCTGAAAAAGATCGCCGACGTTTCGGTCAAATACGATATCAAAGCCGTTAAAGTAACAGGTGGTCAGCGTCTCGATCTGATCGGTGTCAAAAAAGAAGATTTGACTAAAGTATGGGCAGAACTCGATATGCCTTCAGGCTACGCTTACGCAAAATCGCTTCGTACCGTTAAAACGTGTGTCGGCTCCCAATTCTGCCGCTTCGGTACACAAGATTCGATGGCGATGGGTGAAAGAATTGAACGTAAATTCGAACGACTGGATCTGCCAGCCAAATTTAAATATGCCGTAAACGGTTGTCCTCGGAACTGTGCTGAAGCATGCACGAAGGATATCGGAATTGTCGGTAATGATGGCGGCTGGGAAATCTTCATTGGTGGTAACGGCGGGATCAAAGCAAGACTCGCTGACTCGCTGTGCAAAGTGAAAACCGATGATGAATTGATTGAATTGTGCGGAGCCATCATGCAGTATTACCGCGAGACAGGTAACTATCTGGAGCGTACTTCGGAATGGGTAGAACGCATGGGTCTGGAGCACATCCGCTCGGTTGTTGTGGATAACGTTGAGGAACGTAAAGCGTTGATGGAACGGATCGAGTTTGCCCTTGCACAGGTGGAAGAACCATGGCAAAAAGCGATTCGTGATGAAGAAGGTCAAAGCAAAATGTTCCATAGCATCGAAGTTACGGCTCGCCCATAAACAAAATCATATGTTGTTGGATTCAAGTAGAGAAACAAATTGATGTAAAAGGAGTGGTTTACGATGACAACCAAACAAACAGGCACGTATTTCCCGGCTGGAGCTATAGATGAATTCCTGCCACGCATTGGCAGAGTTGTCGAGATCGAAGATCTTCAGCTTGCGGTATTCCGTACTTCGGATGGCACCATCTTTGCTGCTGACAACCATAATCCCCACCCTAAGGGTGGGCCGCTAGCGGAAGGCATAGTCTCTGGACACTATCTCTATGATCCACTGTATGATTGGAAAATTGATTTGACAACAGGTCAGGTGCAAGCACCAGACAACGGTCAAGTGCAGATGTATCCGGTCAAGGTGGAGAACGACCAGGTCTGGATTGCTGTATAACCTCTGCTCTACTGTAACATTGGGGATTGAGATTGATGTTGATTAATGGGGGAAACCAAGATGTATACACCAAGTGTTGAAGGAATTATTGAAGCAGCCGTTAAAAAAAGAGACCAGATGAATGCAAGTTTGCCACGTTACATGGTTGCTGCCCTAATGGCAGGTGCATATGTGGGTCTGGGCATCATCCTGATCTTCAGTATCGGAGCTCCGTTGCTCGCTGCACATTCACCGCTGCAAACGATGCTGATGGGCATGTCCTTCGGACTCGCCTTGACGCTGGTTATCTTTGCCGGGTCGGAACTGTTCACAGGCAACAACATGTTTTTTACGATGAGCACACTTGCAGGGCGAACCACAGTAAATGAAACGCTGAAAAACTGGGGACTTGTCTTTCTAGGCAACCTGATCGGTGCCATCCTGCTCAGCCTGCTGATTGTCGGAAGCGGCCTCTTCAAAACAGCCACCCCGGAACATCTGCTGTTCGTCGTGTCTGCCAAAAAGATGGCTGCTCCAGTGACTGAACTCTTCTTCCGCGGCATTCTCTGTAACTGGCTCGTATGTCTGGCCATCTGGATGTCTGCCCGCTCCAAAGAAGATATTGCCAAGCTGGTTCTCATCTGGTGGTGTCTGTACGCCTTTATCGCAAGCGGATATGAGCACAGTGTAGCCAATATGACACTCCTGTCCCTGGCGTGGCTGTTGCCTAACCACCCGGATACGATTTCTCTCGCTGGCTGGTTCCACAATATGATTCCGGTCACACTTGGTAACATCATCGGCGGCGCCCTGTTTGTTGGTATGGCCTACTGGTACACTTCACCGGTACGCAAAAAAGCGTAATATACTACTCGCAGACTGTGTTCCAGAACTACTATTATCAATAGTTCCATGAATGCAATATATCATTACTTTTAACTTTATCTTTACTCAAAACTATGTGGGATGCCGAATCTGATTCAGCATCCCACATGGTTTTTTGATCTTCCCTTTACAAATTTACAAAGAGTGTATACATCGTTAATCTTCGGTTAACATAACCACATTATAGTCGGTGTATTGACTACTCAAATTAGTAAAGGATGATCACATCTATGGGAATCCATACGTACTTCCGATCGCTGAACGATCTTGAACGTATCATTCGTACCCCTGGTAAATTCAAGTTCGAAGAACATTGTGTATCCGCCCACTCCTGGAAAGTCGTACAATACGCCAAAACACTGGCCGACATCGAGGAACAGCAAGGTGTGAGCATTGACTGGAAAAAGTTATACGAGATTACCAGCAGCCATGATTATGGCGAAATTTTCATTGGTGATATCAAAACACCGGTCAAACACTACTCGCTGGAGCTTCGTTCCATGCTGCAACAGGTGGAAGAAGGCATGGTATCCCATTTTATTAATGAGAATATCCCACCTGAGTTTCAAGACATTTTCCGCAGACAATTGCGCGAAGGTAAAGACAACTCCGTTGAAGGGCTTATCCTTGAGGTAGCTGATAAAATGGATCAAGTGTATGAAGCATTTGCAGAGCTACAACGCGGCAATACGGAAAAAGAATTCATCGTCATGTACCGCTACGCGTTAATCAAAATTAAAAACATTGACCTCCACTGTGTTCGTTATTTTCTCAATCACATTCTGCCTGACATCATTGAAGAAGGTAACCGTTCCCCGTTTGATATCCGCAAAATAACCGAAGAAGCATTATCGCAGTAAAAACTCTGCCCACCGGATGAATTTGATCCCATGGACAGAGCTTTTTTTGTTGTGGATAGGCTGCACTCGCTAAGGTCCTCTCACAGTCTAGCAATACCTCATTAATTATTCATTTAAATATTTAATCATGCGCAAGCCCGCCCACATCGGGAGGTGAGGCGATATCACTGCTCTGCTCTAGGGATTTGATCATTTTCAAACGTGACGTGATAATCGCAATCAGAATAACGAACAGCCCCGCTATGATAAACAACAATGCGATGCCTCTGCCCGGCCCGGTACCAATGATCTGCCCCACGGATGATGCCAGCGCGCCCCCTTCCATCAACAGAGGGTTAAACACATGGTCGGCCAGAAATCCAGCTAAACTGTATGCAATAATAAAACCAAGCTGGGACAGGATTCCAATAATCCCCCATACTCTGCCCTGCTTTTCATTGGCAATATTGTTCCGTACCAATACATCTGCACTCATATTAACAAACGGCAGGGATGAGAGGAACAGAAAACCTGCAAAGATAATAAAGTAAATATTCGTCGAAACACCCAGTAAGGAGAATGCCAGACCACACATGACCAAACCTGCAACAAGCACACTGGCATATTTCTTGGTCATCGTGAAAATACCGATGCACAAGCTGCTGATCAGCATACCAATCGCACTAACCGACTGAAACGTTCCCAGGGTTTTGGCATCGGTAAACGAGAGCAGCATCGGCCCAATAAGCGTCTCCAGAAAACCGAGATAGAAGGTAACCAAGGAGATAATAATGACGAGCAGCAGTACTCCTTTATTCGTTACGACCTCTCTCCAGCCTTCCTTAATATCAGTCAGCCAGTTGTGATCTTCTTTGTCTTCGCGCTCCACCTTCATGCTCTTGCGAATAACCAATACGGCCAGAATGGCAATCAGGAACGTGGCGATATTAATAATCATTATGACTTCAATTGTTGTGACACTCAGCAAAATCCCTGCGATAATAGGTGAAAATAAAAATTTGGAGGATTCAGCGAGTTGTACAAGCCCACTGCCTTTGGCGAACTGATCTTTATCCAGCAGGTCTGTTGCTGATGCTTTATATGCCGGACTTTGCAAGGCCGAGAATACAGAACTGAATGCCACACCCACATAGATATGCCATAGCTGGATATCCCCAGTAAGCATAATAGAAAGTATAAAAACCAGTCCGGCTGCAGAACCAAGGTCACCAATTATCATCATCGTACGGCGATCAAATCGATCTGCCAACACCCCGCCAATAGGACGAAGCAGAATATTCGGCAAAAATGTGAATAAGGTAATCAGCGCAACGCTGGTTGCCGTATTTGTTTTTTCGAAGGCATACACTCCTAAAGAGAACGCAGTCAGTCCAATACCAATCATCGAGATTAATTGACCAAACCAGACGATAAGAAATTTACCAAACGATTTATGAGCAGTTTGTTCCATGGTTACGACTCCTTTACTTGTTAAGCTTGATGTGGAAAATATAATTCCGTTACATAAGCAAAGCTTTCATTTTCGGCACCCAGGACCCGTTCCATGATCTGACTGAATGCCCTTACCTTCTCCTGAAATTCCTTTTCCTCCCAATGAAAAATGCCCTGATCCAGCAAAAACTGCGAGGAAACTAGCAAAAACTCAATGCTCTCCTGAGGAGCAGGGGTATGAAATACCCCCTCCTGAATGCCCTGTTCCACCACTTCTGCCAAGATGGGGCTTAGACGAAGTACGGTTTCGACTAGACTTTTTTGATGCATCTCCACATTTTGCACACTATGCAGCTGCTCAATGACCCCAAGTTTTCGATCATCGGGCTGATTCTGTGTCATGATAATGCGAAAAATTTTATCATGTGCACTGAGCTTGGGATCTGCTACAACACGCCTCGCCGCCGCTTCACCACTCATAATAAAACGCATAACGATGGCATGCATGACCTCCTCTTTCGACTGAAAGTAGTAATAGAACGTGCCTTTGGCAATATCACACGCCTGGAGGATATCCATAATCGTTGCTTTGGTGTATCCTTTGGTCACGAACAGAATTTCGGCCGCATCCAAAATTTCATTTCTGCGTTCCTCCGGATTTTTCATCAATCTCATATTCTGTCCTCCATTACCTCTCGACCGACTGTCGGTCTATTTTAGTCAAGAAGCTCTAAGTTTAGAACCCCATTTCCGTCAACCATTGTCCTAACCGGCTTTCTCTTGCCTTCAAATCCTGTTTGTCTCGGTCATACTTTCCGATGTTTTTGTCTGCAACCAGATTGCCGTCCATCATAAACAGCACTCGTTCGGAGCGGGCTGCAACTTTGACATCGTGAGTCACGAGCAAAATCGTTGTGCCTGTGGCATTAATATCACCAAGAATGTCCATGATTTCATGTGTTGATTTTGAATTCAGTGCCCCGGTAGGTTCATCTCCGAACAAAATATCCGGATTGTTGATCAAAGCCCGGCATATCGCGATCCGTTGCAGTTGTCCCCCTGAGGCTTGGGTTATGTTATGCTCAGCCAGTTCGTCGATTCCCATTTTTTTCATTAATGACATTGCACGGTTGTTAATCGTGTCCCGGTTGCTGTTTTTTGCCAGATAAGCAGAAAGGATGATGTTGTCGAGCAAGTTTAAATTTTTGAGCAGATGAATGTTCTGAAAAATAAAACCCATTTTGGTCAAACGCAGACTCGCCAGATCTTTCTCCGGGAAAGCCGATATTTGTTTACCGTTAAAAAACACACTGCCTGTGCTGATCTGATCCATTCCACTGATGTTATAGAGCAAGGTCGATTTACCCGAACCGGATGGGCCCATAATGGAGACAAATTCTCCTTTTCTGAGTTGTAGATTAATATCTTTCAGGATGCGATGTTCTTCATTCTCGCCAATAGCTACGGATTTATTCACGTCTTTAGCTTCTAGTATTGTTGTCATCTTCGTAATGCCTCCCTATTCAACTATCATTTTCGAAATGCTAGTTTCTCGAATCGACTGAATACTGATCCAGGCTGTAATAATGATCGTGCCTGCCAGCAGCAATGGACAGAGTACATACGCCTGCACCGGATCAATCACAAATACAATCTTTGAGGCGCCAAAGGAGGACATAATGCCACTTACCAGCATTGGACCCAGTGTATTGGATAAGATTGTGCCTGCGGTTACACCTACAATCAGGATGACCAATGACATCACGACATATTTCAACTTGATCTTGGATAAAGCAAAGCCGATGCTTCGCAATACAGCAATATCGTTGTTATCTTTGGCAACCATCATCTGCAGGAACAGTGAGGTAATCAAAATAGAAATGAATACTCCAATGGCCAGTGCAAGTGTTGTTACCAGCTTTAATTGCTGAATTGTACCCCCAAGCGTTTGATTCAAGTATCCTTGAAGATCAGTTACACGTGCTGGCGAGAAGTCTTTCTCATATGTCGCAATTTTGGCAGCCATCACATCGCGGTCTTTCAGATCCAAACTGACTACATACCAGAGCACACTATCTTTGTTGTAAGGCAGAAGCGCCTTTGCTGTTTTTCCGCCATTCGTCACATCCTGATAGATGCCGCTGACCGTCATTACTTGGTCTTGACCGCCCACTTGCAGGGTCAGTTGATCCCCCGTTTTAAGTTTGAGTTCATTGCTGTTTGCATCCGAAAGAGCAATCTCACGATCTGTCGCCGGGGCATTTCCACTTAGATAAGACAAAGGAAATATACTGAAATCTCCGCTCTCCACGCTAAGATTATCGTAGCTGCCCTCTGCATTACGAATCTTGAACTGGCTTGTTACCAGAGGGGAATATTTTTGAACGTCTGCATCGTTTTTAATTTGATTCACCAGACGAGCGTAACGTTGCTCTACATCAGTGGTATGCCTAAGATCGATTCGAATATCACTTTGCCCTACCCCCATATAAGATATGAAGCTTGGAGCCTGCAATGTGTTCAAAAAGTTAAGCGGTACGATCATAATAAATGAGCTGACGATGAATACGAACAATAACAAACGGAACATTTTGACACGCTGCATCACGTCCTTTAACCCAAGGAAAACAGGCACAGAAGACCAGCGATTACGTGACAGGTTTAAACGGTTGCGAACGATCTGTGTATCCCCCAAACTTCCTGTTCGAAGGGCCTCCACAGCAGAGATCGAACGAAAACGACGAAGCACTGCACGGCAGAACAGAACAACCATGGTGAAAATCAAACCTGCTGCGAGCAGAGGCACGGCGAAATGCAGTAATGTAGCCGGTGCTTTCCCCATGTACAGCATAATATTAGATACAAAGAGCTGGTTCACTCCGAGGGAAGCGACGTATCCCAAGATGGAAGCCAAACCTGCCATAAACACATATTTGACCAAATAGAGCCGCTTGATATCTTTTTCTGCGATACCAATGGCTTTCATCACGCTAATCTCACGGTAATCTTCCTCAATTGTTGCAAGCATAGTAAAACGAATACACAGCATTGCAATCAAAATCAGCACCAGGCTGACCAAAATAATAACGGCTGCTATAATTCCGTCTGTCATCCCATTGAGGAGCTGAAACAAACCATAGGTCACCACCGGGCCAGCATTAGGAAGCCCTGCATTTTGATAGGCTTGAGTGAACTCACCTGTTTTGGCAGGGTCATGCAGTCGGAACTCTATAAGATATTCCATCTCTCCGACTCCCTGCTTCAATTGCTCCAGATCATTCGGGCTTACAATAAACCGCTTCGAGTGCACAACAGATGGATTCATCTGTGCATCACGCACAAAATCAACAATGGTGTATGAACGTTCAAAAGCCCCATTATTGATCCGAACCTGATCACCGATATTTAATTTATTTTGCTGTAAATAATACACGGGTACAGCAATCTCACCATCACGAACCTGGATAATCTCACTGTTCAGATTCAGCAAATAGTCGAACTGCTGATTTTGTGTTACGAGATCAATATCCATGACAGTGTTTTTCTCGGACTCTGCACCGAGGTAAAGGTTAGCTCCATTGATGTTTACCATCTCGACAATCTGATATTGCTCAACCATTTCATTTCCTTCGGCCCATGTATTCACTTTGGCCTGATCCAGATCTCCAGCGTGCATTTGCACAAAATGAGGTGTTTTCGACTCAGAGAACAGGTACTGAATGGAACTCGTCAGTTCCATGATCATTCGAGAACCTGAAGATACCAGCAATGCAGCAAGCATTACAAAGATAAACAGCGCAGCCGTAATTCCTTTTTTCCTCATTAAGTCGTTTCTCAGCATTCTCAGCAGCATAAACTAACATGGCTCCTCTCATCTACTCTACTATGTTCAGTCTTTCTAATTCTGGAGTCATAAAGCTTGTCAGGTAATACGCCACCGTTGAAGGTTGGTGCATGATAAACATGTGTGTACCCTCTCTAATGGTCTGAAGCTTCATCGGTACATCAAAATAACGTTCCCACTTGAGCGCCGACTGAAGGGGAACGGCATTGTCCCGTTCTCCCCACAGGTATAGCACTGGCAGTGAAAGAGGCTGACATTCAAGGGTTGCTGCAGATTCCAGCATTCGAAAATCCGCCCGAATTACAGGCATGAAATATTGCAAAAGTTCTTTTTCGTGGATGAGCTCTTTAGGTAGACCGTCATAGGAAAAAAGGTGATCGATCAGACGCTCATCAGACATCTGGTCATAACGTTTCAATCCACATTCAGCGGGCGTATTGCAGGCGGATAACACAAGCCGCAATGTCTTGGCTACATCTGGAAGTTTCTGTTGTAACCGCTGAGCAACATAATAAGCTGTAATTCCGCCCAAGCTGTGTCCAAACAACATTGCACCAGGTTGAATTATAGGCAACAGTTCGTTCGTATAGAGCTCTACAAGTTGTTGCATATGTTCCAGAGGCTCTTCCGAATTCATCCCGTGACCGGGAGGTGTGAATGCCCATATTTCCGTATCCGGAAGGTGAGATACTAAAGGATGAAAACTTCGAGAGTGTCCACCCAGATAAGGAAAACAGATCACCTGCCTGTTCCCCCTGCCCTTCTGCAGTCGTTCAAGATATGTCTGTGCCATCCATCTTCACCACCGTTGATTGCTTTATTTCGCATCCAGAACATACGCAGGGAACGTCTGGAGTGTTGTATCGACTTTCTTGCGTTTAAACACGATATGAATAATAATTGCCGATGTTACGAAAAAGAAAAATTGCATGATCTGTACTTGCGGATTGAAGTAATACAGATCGATTTGACTTCCTGTAGCGACAAGCCAGAAGGCCAAAAGGTAAAACAACAGTGTGCCTTTCGTAGCATTGAAGATGTAGCTCTGAAACACGATAAACGCCATAAGCTGCACCACGTAGTATATGTATGTGGTTGAAGTACCGAAAGATGAAATCAGATAACCCGGAAGCACCCATAATCCAAACAGGAGTCCTGTAATCAGAGCACTTGTTACATTGTTTTTTAGCTTGCCTTGCAGGAACGGAAGTAAAAATCCAATCCATCCAAACAACCCGCCGATGAGCCCGGTCTCCTTGAACAAGTTTAAAATGCCGAGCCAGATCATTTCCGGTACACTATATGTCAGATCTGGAACCGGTATGCCGAATAGCAGAGAACCAAAATGCATCGATGAAGCAAATACGACGGATATCCCGATAATCACAGGAATCCAGAACAGATCCTTTTTACGCGGGACCAGCTTCAGGAACATACCCTTCAGCGCGTCTTTGCCTCCCATTAAATAACAAGTAATTAATCCGGCAATGGAAGGAGAGTACAAAGCAACCATAGCTAGCGGGTGCATCAGGTGCAGTTCACCAGTGATGGGTACAATAAAATCAGGAAAGAACATGAACAAGCTAGCGATACCGTAGCAAGTACCAAAAGACATCGCCAGGAACAGATACATATACTTATTGGAAGGACTGGCTGTAGGGCTCGCGATTGGACGCACAGATGGCTGATTTGCTGTGATCATCGTGCTACCTCCTTCGCAGCAAGTTTTCTCTCAATTAGATCATGCAACCGATTAATCGTACTGAAATTGGCCAAATCCAGATCTTCGTTTCCAATCTCAATCTGGAACCTGCGCTCTACAAAATCGACTAAACGCATGGCAAAGAGTGAGTTGACAAATCTCATTTCAAAATAGTTGTCGTTGTCGCTAATTTGAGCGTCCTCATGTTCCATGGTGAGGTTGTTTCCAATAAATTCTCGTATCTCCTGACGATAATCCAATTTCCTTCCCCCTTGTTATTGATGTTGTCTTTCAGGCACACAAACTTCAATATAGTCTGGAAACTCCACAACCTGCTTCAAATCATGCGAAAAGACGATCTTTCCATCAGGATCTGCGGACAGCTGTGTAAAACCAGCAAAACGGTAGCTGATGTTCATCATCCGGTTTCTGCCGGTATCTCTGAAATCAGCAAGCATCTGCTTGCCCTGTTGCTGTGCTTCACGCATGATATAAGTAAGCAGTACACTTCCTGCCCCTCTCGACATGACTCGGCACGACATCAGTAACATGTTCAGTCTCCATATATCCGGCTGCTTATGAATAAGCGCAAGCCCGATCTTTCCATATGTTCCGTACTTGTCTTCAAGTTCACACACCAATAGCAAGTGATCCTGCGAAGTCATCAACTGATGTAACTCCTCATAACTGTAGGTGATCCCTGTAGCATTCAACTGATTCGTTCGAACCGTCAGCTCTTCAGCTCGCTGAAGATCATCCTCTGTCGCTTCATAGATGGTAAACTTCATACCAAGTGAAGCCAGAAACTTCTCCGAAGGACCTTCATACTGTTCTTCAGCCTGCTTTCGAAGTGTATCTGCCTGATACATCTGCCTTCTGCGGGAAGAGTCTGCTGTAATAAATCGAGGCATCACTCTCGGATCATCCAGCATCGTCTCATATTGATCTGCATGAAGAACATGGATGTCGGCATGTACGCTCTTCACTTCCTCCAGTTCAAAAGGTTGGTCGTCTACAAACAAGATGGCATCCATTCCGATATTGATATTTTGCTGAATACGCCCAACGGATATGGACTTCGCATCCCAATGGATCTCGGGGTATAAAAAATACTCGGCAATGCCCAATTCGGTAAGTTTGGCCCAGGCCAGTTCTGCATCATTTTTGCTGGCAATGGAGTGTAGTATGCCGCGGCGATCTAATTGTTCTATCACCTCCTTCATGCGCGTCCTAAGCTGCACATCCCCAGATTCAAGCAAGACCCCGTCCCAGATCGTGTGATCCAGATCCCATACGATACATTTGATATCTTTCATGCGCTCCATGGACATGCCTCCCTTTGGTTAATAGGCATAGAACCCTTGACCCGTCTTGCGTCCCCAGTGTCCTGCATCCACCATTTTCTGTAATAGCGGACAACAGCGAAATTTGGGATCCTGATAACTTTCGTACAACACTTTAAGCGAGTGCACGACGGTATCCAGACCGATCAGATCTGCTGTTTCCAGCGGCCCCATCTGATAACTAAACCCCTTCTTCATAATGGTATCGATCTGCTCAGCTGTAGCGATACCGTCCTGAACAATAAAGGCTGCTTCATTCATTAACAAATGAGAGAGCCGGTTCGATACAAAGCCAGGCAGATCCTCGATGACAACCGGATTTTTGCCAAGAGACTCCAGAAACGTTACCATCTCCTGCTCAGTCTCAGGAGTTGTATGATATCCTTTGATCACCTCCACCATCGATTTAACAGGAACCGGATTCATAAGATGTACACCAATCGCACGGCTTGGGTCCGGTAAAAAGGAAGCCAGTTTGGTGACCGAAATGCAGCTCGTATTCAACGCATAAAGTGCTTCAGGATGGGCTTTTTGACTTAAGCGTGTATAAACTTCCTTTTTAGACTCTATATTTTCGGTCACATTCTCGATGATAACGCTGGCATCTTCCACACCTTCGTCATGCATCTGGAACGAGATTCGATCCATGATGACATCAAGCGGAACCTCACCGTATCCTCTTTTCAAGAAGCAGGCCGAGCGGTATTCACGTCGTATGATATCTGGAGCCTGGGCAATGGCAAACTCCGAATGATCCTGCAAAATGACCTTATACCCGGCTCTGGCAACATCCAGTGCCGTAGCACATCCCATAACGCCTGCGCCAATGATTGCGATGAGCTGATTATGCATACCTAACCTCTCTCCCTGTTGATCTGATCTGGTATTAGACAAGTTCATCATAGATCTCTTTCATCTCCGCAATAGCTGCAGGCACACGCTCACTGAACCAGGCTACATCCTTCATGTCCAGCATAATGTTGGGATACATGCGGGAGAGTGTGGATACGAGAATGCCGTGCTCTGCGAGCTTGCCGTTCAACAAAATATCAAAGGACATCAATTCAAACGTATAATCAGCCGTACTGCTAAGCTCTTCGGTGCAGCAATGATAGGACGCGCAACCCGCCGGGCCTTGAACAACAAGTGGCAGCCCTGCCTTCGCCGCTTCCCTTGTGAGGATGTCATGAATCATCTCGGCGTGGTGATTCATACGGTTCATGGCTTCTCCCCCGTTTCGCCCCAACATTTGGAGCGTTGCTTTTACCGCAGCTGTGCCTAACGGATAACCATTAAATGTCCCTGCATGAATTACTTTTTTGTCCACCAGCAGCTTCATGATATCGGCTCTACCAACTAGAGCAGACACGGGAACACCGCCGCCAGCAATCGCTTTGCCCAGCGTAGTCAGGTCAGGCGTAACACCAAACATCTCCTGAGCCCCGCCAAGTCCCATACGAAACCCTGTAATAATCTCATCAAAAATAAGTACAACCTGATGATGATCACATAGTTGTCTCACCCTTTGCAGATAACCTGGAGCTGGCATGACTCCGCCTCCGTTTACACAAACCGGCTCCATGATTACTGCTGCAATGTCATCACCATGTTCAACAAACAATTCTTCTAAACGGACAGCATCATTCCAAGGCAGCAGATAGGATTGGGATTCCATGACATCCCTTGCCCTCCCCTGTGTTCCCTTCATATCACCAGGATAGTCCGAAGGTACAGGCAATCCTGTCCGGGGCGTTTTACCGCCCATAATGTTATCTGAATTGCCATGATAATGACCTTCAAATCGAACAAAACGATTTTTGCCTGTCCAGGCGCGGGCAAGGCGTAGGGCATTTTGCACAATCTCCGTACCCGACAATCCAAAGCGGATCATCTCAGCTGAAGGCACATATTGGTGAATTAATTCCAATGCCTCAGCATCCAGATCACAATGGCTTACTGACAGAACACGATCAATCGTATCCTTCAGGCACTCGTTGTACTCCTCGTTGCCATGACCTACAATGAGTGCACCAAAGCGGGCATAAAGATCCAGATACTCACGACCGTTCATGTCGGTTACCATGCTTCGGGAAGCATGGGTAAAGTGCAATGGCGTCTCTTCCCACGGAAGGTGGAAATTATAATGTACACCGCCAGGAAGGTGCTGTTTCACCCGCTGGTTATACTCCCTCATATGTGTGGTAATCATCACGCTTCGCCTCCCCGGTATGTTTGAATCTCTCCCTCATATACTGCCAGCAGCTTTGATTGATCCTGCGGATCATCCAGTGAATAGGCAGTGATCGAGTTGTCATACTCGGCAAGCATATTTTTTACACTCTGGCCTGGCCCGACATCCATCCAAATGGTTGCACCTATGCGTTGAACTTGTGCCAAAGCCTGAATCCAGTGAATCGGCTGCAACAGTTGAGCCGTCAGCAACCTTGGAATATCATCTGCTGCTCGGATGAATTCTCCATTTACTGTGGAACATATTGCAAATTCAGGCTGGGAGAAGGAAAGCTTGGATACCATCGCTTCCATCTCAGTCTGGATAAACTGCATCAGTTCGCTATGATATGGCGCATCTGCTTTCATAGGCATCATGCGGAAGGGAATAAATTCCCCTCCAGCTTGATCCACAAGATCATCCAGTAAACGCAAACCTCCCGCCTCACCTGCTACAACGAATTGGTTAGGTGAGTTATACCCTGAGATCGTCAAGTAATGAACCTCTCGAATATTGGCAACGATGTTTTCGAGTTCTGCTTGACCCATATCAACGACAATGCCTGCTCTGCCTTTCTGCTCCTGTATCGCACGATGCATCAAAGCGCCCCGTGAAGCTGCAAAGCGGACTGCATCTGCAAACTTTAATGCACCAGCAGCCACCAATGCAGAGATCTCTCCCAGGCTGTGACCAATCGCATAATCTGGATTAATTCTAGTCCGGCGAACGAAGGAATCAAACAACGCATAACTTGCTGTAAGTACAGCAGGCTGAGCATATTCGGATTGTGTCAGTTGCTCTAGTGAGCCGGCCAGAATCAAATCTCTGAGATCAAATCCAACAACCTCACTCGCTTCGGCAAAAATCAACCGGACTTCCGTTTCCCTGTCTAAGAGATCACTGCACATCCCGATATATTGGCTTCCTTGCCCTGGAAATAATGCGCAGATTGTCATAGTCCACCGCCACGCTTGTAGTAGGTTTTCAACCCGTAGTGCGAGATCATCTCCTGTTGCATCTGGGAGGAGCCTTCAATAATCTCCAGGATCTTAGCCTCCTTGTACAGTCTGGACACCGGGTACTCACTGCTGATTCCATTAGCTCCATGAACCTGAAGTGCATCGTTTGCCACTTCTACAGCAATTTTGGATGTGAAATACTTGGCAATGGTTGTTTCCATAATTGCCTGCGGATCCTTCGCTTCTCTGAGCTCGGCAGCTCGCAAGCATAATGCTCTGGCTGCATGCACTTTCGTTACGGCATCACCAATCATACCGCGGATCAGTTGGAAATGACTGAGCTTCTGGTCAAACTGCTTTCGTTTCCGAGAATAGGTCACCATGGAATCAAGAGCTTCCTGTGCTATGGCCAATCCTGCCCAGGCGATGCTATATCTTCCCTGATCAAGTGCACCACTTACGATGTACTCAAAACCTTCATGCATACGTCCAATGAGATGGCTTTTAGGTACACGAACCTCATGAAGATCAATTTCAGCAATTCCCGTCTCGCCGCCAACCATTACACCCTCGATAGCTTGCGTCTGAACACCTTCAAACTGCCGTTCGACCCAGAATGCTGTACTTCTTCCCTCTTGGGAGGCAACAATAATGAATACATCCGCTACGTCTCCAAACGTAATCCACTTTTTCTTTCCGTTCAGTACATAGCAGTCCGCTTCTTCCCGCCAAGTGGTCTTCACGTTCTTTGCATCCGATCCAACCTCAGGCTCAGTCAGGCCAAATGCTCCAATCCATTCCCCGCGGACTAACATAGGCAGCCAGGACGACTTTTGTTCAGATGAGCCGAAACGAACTATAGTTTCACTCACCAGTGAAGTATGTACCGTCAACAAGCTTCGAACCGCCGGAAGTGCTTTACCAAACACTTCAGTTAAAAGTCCATATGCTCTGGGGCCAAGGCCCATACCGCCATACTCATGTGGAATCGAGGCGGCTAAATAACCTTTTTCAGCCATGGCATGAATCAGTGACTTGGGAATGGATTGCTGCTCCTGAATTTGACGGGCATAAGGGCGAATCTCACGGGCAGCAAACAACTCGGCTTCATGGAGAATCTCCTGCTCTTGTTTTGAATCCAGTTCAATCATTCGACTGCCTCCCCTTGAAGAAGGGATTCATGGAGATACGAAGCGAATTCTGCAATCGTTTTGTATTCAAACAACGCAACAGGACTAATATCCACCTGTAGATGTTTACGTGTACGATTTATGATCTTGAGTGCTTGAACCGAAGAAACCCCTATTTTCAAAAAATTCGTTTCCTCATCAATTTCATCAGGTTCCTGTTTCAGTGCAGCAGCGATTTCGCCTTTAATAAACCCTTCAATCTCTTCTCTTGTCATATCAAAACCTCCGTTCCTTGATTCACATCTACCCAATGGGCATGTGGCTCGAATGGATGTGCTGGTAAATGTACGATCTGACCTGATCCATCCGGATGTAACTGCTCCCAATCCAGTGAAGCTCCTTGCACGTAGAGTTGCATTAGCAATAGGGCTAGTTGTTTTTCCACAACAAGTGATGTCGCTGCAGGCAGATGGATATAACTCTCTTTACCTGTGCTTCCCGCCGGTTTCATCGCTTTATCTGCAGCCAGCATTACAACAATGTCTGCATTCTGCATCGCGCAGCTCGTGTCCTGAATATCTCCAAATGTTATTTTTTTGCTCAGCAGGAATACCTGCTGATCCGAAGACGGGATAGAATCGTCCTGATCCTTCTGCTTAAACTGCGATAACATTGGTTCTCCGCCATCAATGCCACGAATCTCCTGGATGGAAGGTACAGCGCGCACTAGCGATTCAAGCAGATTCAACCAGTATTCCTGATCAGCCTGATCCAGCTTGTTTCCTCCCATAATGATGCTAACGCGGGCCGCTCGACTTCTTGTTTTGTAACCAAATTGCATCTCTTCCTGGCTCCAATCACCATTGCCACTTACGGTTACAGCAGCGCGGTGACGATAATGTTTTCTATACCTGTTCCGCGTAAAGCACAGATCTGTCAAGCGCAGATTAGGATGCTCTTGCACGTAGTGTTGGGTATCATGAATCAGCTTCTGCAACGCCTTCTCTGACTTGGCAGAGAAGGTTAACAATTGATCCCGTTCCGAGTCCTGTCCCCAAACTGCCGGTGCGTTCCACTCCTCCAGCACAATATGGGCATTCGTACCCCCAAGACCAAATGAACTAATGCCGGCTTTACGTGTCTTCCCTTCGGCTACCGTCCAGTCTTTATGATCATTAACGATATAAAAAGGAGACTGCTCCAGCCGAAGAGCTGGATTAGGATGATCCATATGTAGACTCGGAACGAGTTCCTTGTGCTGCATACTTAGTAAAACTTTTGCCAGACTGGCCCCACTGGATGCTGCAAATAAATGTCCAATATTCGTTTTGACCGAGCCTAGACCAATCGAAGTTCCTTCCCCGTATCCCTTCTCCTGAAACAGTCGGAGTAGAGCATTTACCTCGATGGGATCTCCTATTCTTGTTCCTGATCCGTGTGCCTCGATATATGAAATTTCTTTTGGATTCAGATTGGCATCGTTATATGCTGCACGTAGCACTTCATACTGCCCCTGAGGATTAGGTGCCATAATGCCTAACGAATACCCATCGTTATTCACCGCTGTGCCACGGATCAGGCCATAGATATGTTTATTCGTGCGAACTGCCTCTGTTAGCGGCTCCAGATATACAACTACTGCACCCTCACCAATAACAGAACCATCGGCTCCCTGATCAAATACCTTGGTATGTTGTGTAGAAGAGCATATTCCTGCATTACGCGACAACTGGTGCACATGAGGTGTTGCCAGAATGCTCGCTCCGCCTACGACTGCACCAGAGATTCGCTTGTCCTGAATCGCTGCTACCGCTTGCGTCAAGGCCACGAGAAAGGAAGAGCAGGCTGTATCGATGGCAAGCGCCGGACCCGTAAAATTGTATAAGTGTGAAATGGATGCTGCTGCGATATTGGACATGTTGCCAACCATCGCGTGCGAGTGCACCTCGAATTCCCTACTACGATTCATATAGTCCACAACAAGATCAAAGTAGGAGCTGGGGTTAATGCCAACATATACACCAACATCACGTTTCTCATCCTGATCCACGATCATGCCTGCATCCTCAAGTGCCTCATAAGCAACCTCTAGCAATTTGCGGTGCTGCGGGTCCATAAATGCAGCTTGTTCCGATCGAATCTCAAAAAATTCATGGTCAAAGGTGTCCGGGTGTTTTAATTCACCAATCCAATCATCCCAATCCGGACGCTTGGAACGAGTAGCCCGTTCCAGACTCACCCGATCCACACTGTCCAAACCTTGAACGAGATTGCCCCAGAATTCCTCTTGGGTATCTGCATCAGGCAGACGAAGGGACAACCCGGTTATTGCAATCGCTCGATGTACATTCAGCTGATTATCCGAGCGGATTTCCTTTTCGAGTGACTTCTTCTCTTGGGGAAGTTCCTGAAGATATTCCACCATCTCCTGTACGGTTCTGCCAAAAACGAGCACTTCCTGTCCAAGTTCACGCCCCATGTGTGCAGACAATTTATCAAGTAATTGGTAGGCAAGAATGGAGTTTCCCCCTAGAGCCAGAAACGGAGTGTTGACCGCAACCTTCTCCACAGGTGTTTGTAGAACTTCAGCCCAGGCGGCCCGTACCACTTGCTCCAAAGATACCGGATGAACAGTCTCCGCAATGGACTTCGGTTTGTTTTGAAGAAGCATGTCTTCAATAGCCTCGATATCTTTGTTAAATGTGCCACCCTCATACTCGTTTCTCAGCATGAAGCGCTGAACTTTGCCGCTGGTCGTTTTGGGGATGACCTTGATCGGAAGAACATGAGTGATCTCGATTCCCAGACCGGCTCTCATCCGATCTATTAAGTCCTGCCTTATTTCAAGAAACTGCGGCGTACTCGATTTATACTTCACAAATACAAGCAGTTCTTCCGTTTGAGAAATGCTATTGAAATGTCCCACGACAGTCAGATTGCCTCTTGGGATGCTGGAATTGTGATATAAAATCTCTTCGAGATCATGCGCGTAATGATTTTGTCCACGGATAAATACGATATCCTTGATTCGTCCGCTTACTACCAGGGAGCCTTCCGCCATAAAACCAAGATCCCCTGTCTTCAGCCATCCGTCCACAAATAACTCCCGATTCACTTCTGGCAGATTATAATAGCCGGAAGTTACCGATTCCCCGCGAATCTGGATTTCACCCACCGTGCGTTCATCTACCACTTCGCCCTGCTCATTGGCAATTCGAATCTGGATTCCCGTCATGGGATAACCTTCATGCACAAACTCAATCAGATCTGCCGGGTCATGAACGGCCGCATCAACCGGGACCGCCTTCCCCTGCTGCACAAGCACTTTACGGGATATTTGTTCGATACGAGGTTCCTCTCCCAGCCTCCAGGTACACACACCCACCGTTGCCTCAGCCATACCGTAAGCAGGGAACATCATATTCGTGCGGTAACCGCAGGAACTGAACTTTTGACCGAATCGCTCAATGACTTTGGTCGATATCGGCTCGGCACCGTTTAAGGCCATACGCAGCGAAGACAGATCGAGCGTCGCCAGTTTGGAATCCGGAATCTTTTGAACCATCCATTCAAAGCCAAAGTTTGTGCAGCAAAACCACTTTCCTTGATGTTCCGTAATTTTGCTCAGGAACAAGTACGGTGATCGCACAAAGGTATAAGGAGACATGACCATCATATTGGCAGCGCTTAGTACAGTTGTTAGATGTTGCCCAAACATTCCCATATCGTGCGTATGAGGTAGCCATGTGAACACGTTATCTCCTTCTTCAGCACCAAGGAACGTTTTGCATGCAATACTGTTCGATATAATATTGTGGTTTGTTAACTGTACCCCCTTAGGGATACCTGTACTTCCTGAAGAAAACTGCAGAAATACGACCTCTTCAGGAGCAGTCAGACTTATTTCAGCAAGTGTATGATTTGTCTGAAGCTTGCTTACGCTAATGCAGTTCAATCCCTCAAAAATTGGACTCTCAGCAAGCTGTTCGTATTTTTGGAAAAATGCTTCTTCAACGACTACAACAGGCCCTCCAAGAATTTCCCAGATTTTTGTAAACTTCTCCAGACCAGCTGACCCCGGCTCCCAGGAGGCTGGAGGACTGACCGGGGCGACAATAATGCCGCCCAGGATGCAAGCCCAAAATGTACGATAAAACTGCTGTGAATGATCAATCTCCAATATTACGACTTGTCCCTTGGCTAACCCGCTCTCAATCAGACCTTGGAGATACAAACGTCCCTGCTTCAGCAGTTCAGGATAGGATTCAAACTGTTCTTCGCCGGATGAACTGATATAAGTGATTCCTTTATCCGGATGTTTGTCAGCGATATACATAAGAAGTTCAGCAACTGTTGCATAGTGCTCCGGTACAATCAACTCCGGCCCTCGTTGTATGGATTTACTGGACATGCTGCACCTCCACTGCCTCATTATGAACTTGTACTTTGATATTCCCGTCACTGCCGATCTGCTTCTCCATCAGCTGCTTCAACTGCTCGATATCCAGTCCTGCATGACAACCCAGATGCACGTAAACACAATTTTCATCGTATCGGATGACCCATTCCATACACGCTAGACTCGGCTCGGAATCCGTCATATTTACCTGCTCCAGCTCTGGAATGGTTTCCTCACTGGAGATAAAGCCCTGAAAGTTGAACAAAATAAGCTTCCTTGGCTCCTGGCCTGTCTGTCTATAGGCTGCGGCCAACTGTTTTTGAACATTTGAGTATGGGGATATCATGACCGAATCATCTGTCAGTGCCATAAAATTAATGCTGTGCCGTTTCGTAAAATCCAGGTACTGCAACAAATCTTCCTGGGTAAAGTCAGCATGCACAAGAATCGGAATCAGATCGAGGAATTCGCCTACGTGATCGTAATAAGATTCCTGTCCGTACTCTCGGCCGTAATGCACCAGGGCAACGGGTAACTCATACGTATCCAGATAAGATGCAAGAATACCGGCAAAGGATTTAAAATAGGTCCACCAGACCTCATCAAGCTTTTGACCTGTGATGTCTGTACGCGATATTTCGACAGTCAGCGTTGAAGGCGATGAATGGCCTGCTGTTATAAGCAATTGATCCATAACATTGCTATTAGCATGCTGCCAAGCCTGAATAGAATACTGCTCTTCCAGTTCATGCTCCGTGATGCCAACAGGCCCCCGAGACAACATGGTTACATAATCCTCGTATTTCAGTGTCTCCTCCAATGAACCACCTGTATCGATCATCCCGGGCTGCTGGTTACGGGCAATTGCAAACTCAAGTTGCTGCTTGATGATTTCGGCGCTCATGCCATCAAAGGCAAGGTGGTCAAAACTCCAGATCAGTTTGTGCTCCCTATCTCCTGTTCGCAGAATACACAGACGCCATGGCAATCCATCCAGTGTATACGATCTGTGTAATAGAGACTGAATCAGTTTGTGCTCCATTTGATCCAGCGTAGCAGGGGTATAATGACGAACATCGAGATAAGGAATGAGCTGTTGCAACATATCGGCTGCTTCAGACAAATCGCACTGGTGCCACTGTAACGTGTCCTCCTCATATATAATACTGTGCAGTAACTGATGACGGGCAATCACCCCGAGAATAAGTCTTTTCATAGTGAGTTCATTTAAATTGCCCTCCAATATGGTTGTAAAACCGCTTGCTCGTGCAGTTGTAGAAGCATGTGCTCTTTGAATTGGAGATAGTGGGAAGCAACCAATGACAGGCGTTCCCGCCATAAAACTTGAAACCTGATTACAATTATTCAAGACATGTAATACCAGGCTGTCCAATTGTTTCTCATGAAGTGTAATGTCTTGGGGATTGGCGATGGGAGACTGAATTTGCAGGCTTTCTTCCAATAAAAGCGTTGATGAGTCCATTCTTTTTAAGGAGCGTGCTAACGCCCTTGCTGTATTATATTGAAATAATTCGCTCACGCTGATGGAAATTCCTTCTTTTGACAAAACTTGCGTAAATGCGATAGCTTTAAGCGAATGTCCTCCGTTCTGAAAGAAATGATCAGTTACGCCAAAGTTAGGATTGTTCAGCACTTGCCTCATGGCAGCAAGGATGATTCGTTCCGTATCTGTCAGGGCAGAATCTTCACCGGTCGGTACTGACTGTTCTACTGTCATGTCAGACAAAGCCTTACGATCGACCTTACCATTAGCGTTGATTGGCAGATGATGCATTCGCCAGATCACTGTAGGTACCATATATTCGGGCAGTCGCTTGTGCAGCTCTGCTCGAACATCGTCAACCGTTCGTGAAATGTTGGATTCACATGTATAAAAAGCAGTGACATATAAACTTCCGGAAGCATCTGTGGCTGTCATTACAAAAGCATCACGAATTCCTGGAAGCCGCTCCAAACAATTGTGGATCTCCGATAACTCAATTCGGAATCCTCTGATTTTCACTTGAAAATCAGATCGTTCAATAAAGATCAAACGGCCATCATGTAGACGCTTGACGATATCGCCCGTCCGGTACATCCGTTCGCCTTTGCGGAAAGGATCAGCTATAAAATGTTTTGAGGTCAGCTCTTCCCGGTTCAAATATCCAATGCCGACTGCATCTCCGCTAATATATAATTCGCCTGGCACATTGGCAGGGACAGGATTCATATCCTCGTCCAGAACATATAGAGCTGTATTGGACAATGGATAACCTATAGGCAGAGAATCGATATATGGCTCTGTTTGCTCCAGCAAATAATACGAAGCAAAAAAGGTCGCTTCTGTCGGTCCGTAGCCATTTAACAATACGCCTGGTCCGACACATGCCATTGCTTTATTGGCGTGGCTCACGGATGCCGCTTCGCCCCCAAACATCACTCTGCGAACCTGTTTCAGGCATGCTGCATCCCAATCCACCAGCATATTAAATAAGGAGGTGGTAATGAAAAATACAGATATCTGCTGCTGACGAATTACTGCCGCCAGACGAGCCATATCAAGAATGATCTCTTTGGGAATGAGTACCAGGGTAGCCCCATTCATTAATGAAGCAAAAATATCAAAGATCGAACCGTCAAACGCGTAATTAGAAACCTGTAAAACCCGATCCTCAGGCACTACCGTCACAAAATTGCTTGTCTTCATGACTTTAATGACATTGCGGTGATTCATCACCGTGCCTTTTGGCGTTCCGGTTGAACCTGACGTATAGATGATATATGCCGGATCGACTGCAACAGTCTTTATCTGCTGGACTATAGGCTCTACAGACTCTCCTGAAACAAACGCCCCCAGTTCTACAGACGGAATCATGACACGTGGAACCACTGATTTCCATGCCGAGACATACGATTCTTCGGTCAAGAGTATAGAAGCATTGCAATCTTGTAAGATAAACTCAATGCGAGCCAGCGGTGATGCTGGATCAATTGGTACATATTTACAACCTGTTGTTAGTGTAGCAAGGATACTGATCATCTGGATCGGTCCGCGGTCCAAGATCAAAGCAATACTTGAGCCTGATGCCACTCCTTGTTCGAGTATGCGGGATGCAAGCTTCTGAACTTGTGCATACACATCAGCATAACTCCACTCCTCGTTCCCCCACACCAAGGCTGTCTTCTGTGGATATAATTGAACCTGTTCCTCAAATAATTCGGGAATCGTTGCTTCCCGCGGATAGTCCATGTGATTGTCGTTGACGCCGAACAACAGCCATTCATCCTCTTCAGGCACAGTAAGCTTGATCTGACGAACCTGCTCAACCTCCCCTGTGACCATCTGAGTTAAGACATACCGGAACTTGTCCATCATCATTTCCATGGATCGTGCATGGAACAATTCAGAACGATATTCCAATTCAATCGTATACTGTTGCTGATGTTCAACGACCGTCCAAGTCTGATCAAACTTGGCATCGAGCTTGCCGTCCATCCAGGGTTCAACTTGTAATGTCCCTGCTTCAAGCTCATCCGTACCCATATTAATGTAATTAAGAACAATATCGAAAAGCGGATTACGGCTCCCATCACCCATCAGGCCAAACTTCTCAACCAACGCTTCATATGGATATTGCTGATGTTCATAGCAGGATAACAGCTTGCTACGAACTTCGTTCAGATAAAGCTCAACAGGCTGATCCTTGTCTAATATAGTACGAATGGCGAGCATGTTTACAAACATACCCATGACGTGATTCAGTTCTGGCTTCTCTCTTCCGGCTACAGCTGTACCCACGACCAGATCATGTTGTCCCGTATATTTCGAGATCAACACATTTAAAGTTGCCATGAACAACATGTACGGAGTAAACCCCTGTTTTGCACAAAAATCATTAATCTGTTCACTTAACTGTTCTCCAAGCTCACTGCTAGTTCGGCTACCCTGGTTAGAAAGTTCTCCACGTCTCGGGTAATCTGTAAGCAATTCGATAGACGCAGGCACATCCTTGAATTCTTCAAGCCAAAACGCCTCATCTTCGGCAACATGTCCGTTTGATGTAGATTGATCAAGCCATTCAGCATAGTCCTTGTACTGAATCGATAATGGTTCTAAAGATTCTCCACTGTATAACCGGGCAAATTCTTGCATAAGAATCGCGATGGAACTCTGATCCGAAATGATATGATGCATGTCTATGAACAGAATATGTTCCTCGTCTGAAAGGCGGGCAAGCTTTACACGAACCAACGGTGCATGGGTCAGATCAAATGGCTGCAGCCATGTCAACAACTGCTGCTCTGGCTCTTCTTTTTCAAGCTCCAGCAACTCCACCACACTTGCAACCTGATCCTCAACGACTTGATACAGTTCACCATCCACCATCTCAAATCGAGTACGGAATGCCTCATGTCGCTGCACGAGAGCATCCATCACCGCTACAAATTGTGCGGGATCCAGCTCTCCTCGCAGCTTGTACGAACTTGCGAGATTGTACGCTGTGCTTTCGCCCTTCATCCATTCATGCACCACAAACATTCTTCGCTGCGCAGAAGTAGTCTTGTATCTGTCTTGTTGTGCAACAGGTAAAATGTGTTCTTCCGGTCCTGAATCCTTCATGCCAACATTCTGTTGTTGATCAATCCATGCGACCATGCGGCCAAGCTCTGAATGATCAAAAACATCTTCCAATCCCATAGAGATACCGAATGTTTCCTTAATTCGGGACGCCAGAGTGATCGCCTTTAAGGAATGCCCGCCAAGCTGGAAGAAATCATCTTCCGGGGTCACCGCTTCACACCCAAGCAACTCCTGCCAGAGTTGTGCCGTTGCGTTGAATATTTCATCTACATTTAACCGGGTTCCCGCCTTACCTTCTACCGCTTGTACAGATGAAGAAATCCCAGAAGCAACGGCCTGCGGCATACCCGTAAGCAGGTATAGCGGAACATCATGCTTATGAACAATTTTATCGAAAGAATAGGTTGGAAGAGATATCTTTTGCCCGGACCCCTGTCCGTTGATCTGCTCCCAATTCAGTTCAATGCCCATGCACCAGCAATATCCCAACGTTTTCATAAAATAAATATCGGCTTCAAGCGGACTGGAACGGTCCCCAGTAAGTGAGACAACTTGTGTATCTTTCAAAATAATGTCGTCTGCAAACTCCGCGTTCTGCAGTGGAGCTGCTGTAATACAAAGTGTGTTTTCCGCAGATTGCGAAAGACTTGTTGATGCTCCGAATGTATTCAATGCATCATACAAGGCGCCTTCATTGGTCGGCCAATCATCGCGGCTATATAACAGGCGTACTGCTTGAGCTGGCTCAAGCGTATGACTAATCACTTGTCCGACTAAATCTCCAACACCTTCTCCACATATCACATCCGGTTTGACACCTGACTCCATCACGGTTGTGAAAAGAGCATACTGGACTGCAAAACAAACCATACCTTCCAGACGTGAATCCTTAATCGGCCTGCCTATACTCTGACGAAGTGCATACTGCTCCTTGGATTCAAAAAGGTTCAGCACCTCTTCAAAGTGTTGTTTGAATCGTTCAGACACCTGACTACGATACCTGGAAGCATAAAGTTCCCGAATCGAGCGTAATTCCCAGAAAGCTTTCCCATGGATGTAAAACATCACTTTAGGCTTACCACGCTGTATCACACTCGCTTGTGCTTCATGCTCTTCCACCTGATCCTGTGAAGGGATATACCCATCTACAACGACAAGAGCTTTCCGGTGATTAAATCGGCTTCTACCCTCCTGCAGAGTCCAAGCAGCGTTCGACATTTGTTCCGGCATATTCTCAAGTGCTTGCAAAATCGAATGGTACGTACGATCCAAGGCGGATTCACTCTTGGCTGAGAATGGAAGCAAGTGTACCGGCTGATACAAGCTTGGATTCTCCTGTACAGGTGGCTGCTCCAAAATAACATGCGCATTCGTGCCACCAATTCCGAAGGAACTTACCGCCGCTCGTAGAACTTGCTCCTTACTTTTGAAGTACTGCGGCTCCTGGTTGATGTAAAAGGGACTGCGTTCCAGTTCCAGCATGGGATTGCTTCTTTCCATATACATCTGCGGTGGAACCGTCCGGTGATACAACGTCAGAACCGTTTTGATAAACCCGGCAACACCTGCTGCTGCATCAAGATGACCGATATTGGCCTTGACCGAACCGAGTGCACAATAATTACGTTTATCCGTTCCCCAAGACTGTCTAAGCGCTTCGATCTCGATGGGATCACCCAGTTTAGTGCCTGTCCCGTGTGCCTCCAAGTAATTAATTTCTTGCGGAGACACCCCCGAACGCTCCAGTGCCGTTTGAATCACCTTCACCTGTCCGGTAACACTGGGCGCGGTATATCCGATTTTATCCAATCCATCATTGTTAATCGCTGAGCCTTTGATCACAGCAAATACCTGATCCCCATCACGTAAAGCATCACGAAGCGGCTTGAGTACAACCATGCCACACCCGTTTCCAGAAACCGTACCTGAGGCCTGTTCGTCAAACGCTCTGCAATGCCCATCCTTGGAATAGATCATGCCTTCATGCCAGTGATACCCTTCTTTGAGCGGATAAGAGATCGATACTCCCCCAGCAAGAGCAACGTTACATTCTCCCCGGATCAGTGATTCTGCTGCCTGATGAATAGCGACGAGCGAGGTCGAGCATGCCGTCTGCACAGCCATACTTGGCCCTCTTAGATTCAACTTATGAGATATACGTGTCGTAATATAATCCTTCTCATTCAGCGTCATCGCCTCAAAAGCTTGCAACAGATCACCTGAACGACCCAGGAACTGTACCATCCAAGGCAAACTCAATCCGCTTCCGGCAAATAAACCGATGGAACCTGAGTACCGATATGGATCACAGCCCGCATGTTCAAGCGCTTCCCAGGAACACTGATGAAGCAGTCTAATCTGCGGATCCATCATATTGGACTCCTGATACGGGTATTCGAAAAATTCAGAATCAAAAAACTCGGTATCTTGCAAAACGCCTTTGGCCCGCACATATTCAGGATGTTTATACTCTTCAGGCCGCACCCCTGCTGCTGCCAATTCTTCTTCATTCAGTCGGGTAATGCCGTCCTTACCTGCCATTAGATTGTCCCAGAATTCCTCGATATTTTTTGATCCTGGAAAACGACCCGCCATACCTATAACAGCGATATCCGATGGGGCAGTGCTTCGGTTCCTGCTGTTTAAATCGRCATCTGTTTTGATGTTTATTGCCTGTTCTTGCTGCTTACTCTGCTCCGCTATCGAATCATCATGACCGCTATCCATAATAACTCTTTCTTGCGTTATGGAAGGATCAGGCGCACCCCCAACTTTTGCGGCGACTTCCCTAGCTATATGCTTTGGCGTTGTCTGAACAGACACATCCACAGAAGTTAACATCTGTTCAGACATCAGATGATCAACGAGCGAAGCAATGGAAGAGTGTTCAAATAACTGCACAAGCGGAATATTTTTCCCCAGATATGCGTTTAACCGGTTATTAATTAAGATCAGACCTAGCGAGTTACCGCCAATATCAAAAAAGTGCTCTTGTACTCCGACATGATCCCGGTTCAACATCTCTTTCCATGTTTCAATCAGCATCTGTTCCAGCTCTTTGCGAGCTTGCTCTCTCCCCATAGAGGAAGAGGAGCTCGAAGTCGCCAAAGATTCTGACTTCTGGATCACTTCAAAATCGGTCCATTGAAGGGCGTTCCGATCCAGTTTCCCATTCGGCAGCACCGGCAGCTTGTCCAGACGAATGATGCGGGAAGGCATCATATAATGTGGCAGCCTCTGTTTGAGCCAAGACCTAAGCAATGTGTCCTGTTCTTCCATATCTGCTGCACTTACGTCAGGCTTCAAGCTGTAGTAGAGCACCAGTTGCAACTGCTCTGGCTGGGTTCCTTCGACTTTCACGACAGCTTCTCTCAAACCTTCATAACTCATTGCCATTTGCTCGATCTCATTTAATTCGATCCGGTACCCTCTGATCTTCACTTGTTGATCCGAACGTCCTGCTAGTTCGACCTCCCCGTCCTGCAACACACGAGCCAGGTCACCTGTGCGGTACATACGTCCACCCAAAACCTTTGCATTGTCAATGAACTTGGCAGTCGTTTCGGCCATATTGTTCAGGTAACCTCGCGCCACCCCGCGACCCGCAATGCAGAGTTCCCCGTAATTTCCGGGAGGTAATAATTCACCCTGTTCATCCACAATATATAGCTCTGTATTAGCAATAGGTTTGCCAATCGTAATGAGCCCTGGTTCCTGCAACTCTTTGGTCGTTGACCAAATTGTCGTTTCGGTAGGGCCATACATATTAAAGACACGGGCGGACGAATGTTTTTTAATATCCGTAAGGAGTCCTGCCGGAACACTTTCTCCTCCGGTAAGCACACACCGAAGATGAGGCAACGCCTTCGCAAATTCCGAATTCTCAACAAAGGCTTTAATACGAGAAACCGTGCTGAGAATATGCGTAACGCCCTGTTGCTCTATTCTTCGTGCTGCAAGAACCGGATCAAGCTGCTCCAGCTCATCCGCCAGATATAAAGAGTACCCCGTACACAATGGAGCCCACACTTCAAATCCGAAAATATCAAAAGACACCGTTGTTACACTAATCATTCGGTCTCTTTCATATTCAAAAATGTTTCGGTGCCTGATGTCTTCCACAAAATTGACCATCGCTTCATGAGCAATCATCACCCCTTTAGGCCTTCCGGTAGATCCGGAGGTGAAGATGACAGAAGACAAGTCAGAAGACAGGACATCCACATTTGGATTAATAGCTGAACGCTTGTCAGCAAAATCAGGCTTATAAACGATGCGTTCTCCTTCAAAGGCCACGACATCTGCCTCATTAGCAGTGCATAGCAGCAACTTCATCTTGCTATCTTGCATCATGTCCAGAATCCGTTGTGGTGGAAATGCTGGATCTATAGGCAGGTAGGCTGCACCCGCTTTAAGTACTGCGATCAACATAATAATGAGGGATTCATTCCGGCCAGATAATATGCCAACAGGTTCATCTCTGCGTACCCCTCGATCAATTAGCTTCCAAGCCAACGCATTCGCTCGCTCATTAAGCTCAAGATAGGTAAGTTCCTTGCCCGAAGATACAATAAGTGCTGTCTTATCCGGTGTGCGCTCTGCCTGTAGTTCAAACAACCGATGCAAGCTCAGGGTGTGATCATAATGCAAAATGGGTCCCGCCAACCGATGAAGCTCAGCTCCAGAAGCATGTTGGATTCGTTCATAAAGTTTACCTAGAGGTGAATCCGGCTGCTGCACAACCTGCTCACATAGTTCAATGAAGTCCTGAATCATATGCTCTACCGTTTCACCCCGGAACAGGTCTAAAGCATATTCAATGTACCCTTCGATGACTTGCTGTTCCCTGTTCTCCTGACATGTCAGCAACAGGTCATAGGTTGAAACTCCAGTCTCCACAGGAATAGAACTGAATTGAAGTCCATGAAGTTCAAGATCATGCAACTCCATGTTCTGATAATCGAAACACACATCAAAGATGGCATTACGGTTTAGTTCCCGCTTAAGTCCAAGCTGCGTTACAAGCTCATTGAATGGATAATCCTGATGTGCAAAAGCATCGAGAGTATGCTGTTTCAACTCTTGTAAAAAAGCAGTAAACGCCCGATCTGATGCAGGATAATTCCGCATCGCAATCATATTGACAAACATGCCGACGGTTTCTTTCCATTCTTCCTGTAACCTACCCGCTACAGGTGTTCCTACTACGATATCCTGCTGACCTGTTCGACTGGCTAACAGAAGATTCCATACACTCAACATCACCATATACATCGAGACTTCCGCTGACGAAGCCAGCTTATGCAAACGCTCCGTTAACGAGTGACTTAACGTGAAATGCACACGTTCACCTTGCATCGATCGCTGCAATGGACGATCATGATCAAGCGAAAGCTGCAGTACAGGTGGTGTCGAACCTAGACGTTCCAGCCAGTATGTTTGATGTGGCTGATATGCCTGAGAGGTAAGACGCTGCTGTTGCCAGACCGCATAATCTTTGTAATGTAACCGGACCGTGCGTTCCTCCCCAAAATACAGTGCATTGAAGTCACGTGTAATCAACTCAACGGAAGTACCGTCCGCAATAATATGATGGATATCAAAGAACAACAGATGCTTACGCGCTCCTGTTCTAATCAGGTTCACCCGCATGAGTGGAGCCTCATGAAGCTCAAAAGGACGAATCAGCGTCTGAATCAAAGCAGAAATCTCATGTTCATCAGCTAAATACTGCTCTGTAAAGCTGAAATCTAAAGGAACGGATGCATGAACAATCTGCACCACTTGATCTCCGCGTATTGCAAACGTCGTTCGAAGCGCTTCATGACATTGCACCAGCTTTTCCAGTGCAGTCTCTACTCTGGCATGATCCAAGTCCCCTTCGATCAAGGTGGCCGACGGCAAATTATACGCCGTGCTGTTTGGATCAAGCATGGATTGAGTGAACATACGCATCTGCGCAGACGAGATCGGGTAAGCATCCATCATAGGCGCAGCCTCAATCACGTTCTGGAATTGTACTTGCGGCTCAACCATTGCAAAGAGATGTTCCGCCAGTTGGGCTGGTGTAGCATGGTTAAACACATCCGCAACCTCTGCCTGAATCCCGATGGAAGACCGGATCGATGCGGACAAACTGACTGCTTTGAGCGAGTCTCCGCCAACACCGAAGAAATTAACATGCTCTTCCAGATCGTTGATGCCAAAAATAGACTCATATGCCTCCAGAACAACCCGCTTCATGTCATCCAGGCTGCCCGCATAACTTCCCCCGCTGGAGCGTGGCATGTTGCTGTATTCCCCTCTCGACTGCTGCGGACGCTGACCAACACTCTTCCCTTCCACTGCTGAACCACTGGTTAGCGATTGACCAATCGGATAATGTTGCTTGTCGAATTGATATGTTGGCAGAGAGCATTTGCGGCGCACGTTCTGTCCCTTGAATACGTTCCACTTCGGCTCAATGCCCTCGCACCATAACTCGCCGATTCTGCGGGTGGTATACAGCACGTCCGGGTCTGTTTCTCTAACATGACGCAGCATATTTAGTACGCTTTGTGTTTCCTTAGACTGTGTGTGCTGCCTCACAAACGAGCTTAAAGTCCGTCCTGCCCCAACCTCAATAAATACAGCTTGTTCTTCTTTTAACATCTCGGCCAGATTCGCTTCAAACAACACCGGCTCCAAAATATGCTTTGCCCAGTAGGTTGGACACGTAATTTCATCTGGCAATGCCCATGTTCCGCTCGTATTCGAAAGTAATGGAATTTGCGGGCTATGAAGCGAATAAGCAGACAGACTGCGTTCAAATTCCACCGCTGCGTCCTTCATCATTGGCGTATGGAACGCATGAGAGGTTTTCACACGAACACATTTCCAGCCGAGTATTCCAGCCTTTTCTTCCATTCGATCAATCGCCTCTGCCGTCCCGCCAATGACGCTGGAACCTGTCGTATTGACCAGAGCCAGCCACATCTCTTCGTCCAATTGGGACTTCACCAGCTGTGAGTCTTCCATAATGGCAAGCATGACACCCGGCTGCTGCTGCTGCATCAAACGCCCGCGCAGTCTTACAACCCGCACAGCGTCTCGCAGATCGAATACACCCGCGACCACAGCCGCGGTCAGCTCCCCAATACTATGTCCGATCATGCCATCTGGCTGGATACCCAGTTCCATCAAGGATTGAGCCACAGCATAGCTGGTCATGAATAGCGCAAACTGACTGTACTCCGTCTGGTTAATTCGTTCTGGATGCTGGTCACCGTAGACAACAGACAGTATCTCTTCACGTTCTACTTCAGGGAGCAGATCCAGAATCTGCTGTACATGCTTCTTGAACAGAGGTGCAATACCTGATTGCTCTGTTGATCTGTACAATGCTGCACCCATGCCCTGATACTGACTGCCCTGCCCAGGGAACATAAAGTATATCGGGCGCCTCCCTCGCGGCGAATAAGAGATTTTAGCCTTTTCCAGCTGACGCGTGAATTGCTCGGGATCATCTTTCCAGCTTTTATCCAGAACCAGTGCTTTACGATATGCAAAACCTGTTCGGCCTGTCTGCAATGTCCATGCTGCATTTGAAACCGATAGCTCTGGATGCTGCACCAAATGCTCCATGATTTGTTCAGCGGTGCGGTTTAGTGAATACTCTGTTTTGGCTGAAAAAAGCAATACGTTGACATCATCATCCGGACTGCATTGGTCCATTTTTGGAGCCTCCTCCAATACCATGTGAGCATTTGTGCCTCCCACACCAAATGAATTAATCCCTGCACGCAGAACACCAGCTTCTCCTGGTTTCCAGTTCACCCCCTGCGAGTTGACCTTGAAGGGCGTGCTTGCAAAATCAATCTTTGGATTCGGCTGTTCATAATTGGCGGTACCCGGGATATATCCTTGATCAAGACTAAGTGCAACCTTAATCAAACCAACGACGCCAGCCGCTGTATCCATATGCCCCACGTTGCCTTTTACTGAGCCAAGATAACAAAACTGCTTTTTCTCAGAAGAAAAAGCACGTGTCAACGATTCAACTTCAATCGGATCACCCAGAAGTGTGCCTGTGCCATGCGCCTCAATGTAACTAACTGTTTCAGGATCAACTCCGGCTGCCTGATATGCATCCTGAATGACCTCCGCCTGACCGCTCACACTTGGTGCAAGGAAGCTGAGCTTCTCCTGTCCATCATTGTTAATGGCCGAACCTTTGATAACTCCATAAATATGATCTGTATCTCGCAAAGCATCCGTTAATCGCTTCAAGACCACGATCCCCATCCCGTTGGAGAACACCGTGCCACTCGCTGCTGCATCAAATGGGCGGCAATGACCGTCCGAGGAGAACATCATGCCATCCTCGTACACGTAGCCGCCTTCGTTCGGCAATTCCACGGTAATTCCACCAGCCACAGCCACATCACATTCTCCAACCATTAAGGACTGGCATGCCAGGTGTGGTGTTACCAATGAGGTTGAACATCCCGTAAGAGCTGTATAAGCAGGACCTCTGAGGTTCAACTTATATGCCATTCGTGTAGCTAAAAAATGATTCGTGCTGAGTGTAAATGCTTCATATTTACTGCTGTACCCTGCATCCCCAAACAACACTTGGCGATACCATTCAAAGTCATCCGATCCACCGAGGAACACACCAACTTTGCCTGCTTCATCAGGTCTGCACCCCGCGTCCTCAAGCGCTTCCCAAATCCCCTGATACATCAGTCTGAACTGGGGAGACATCATTTTGGCTTCACCAGGTGTGTAGTCAAAGAAGCCAGCGTCAAACTCTTCAATCCCATCAACCCGTCCTTTGGCCTTCACATAACGAGGAGAACGCAGCAATGCTTCGTCTACACCAAGTGTCCTCAGTTCCTCATCACTGTAAAAATGAATGCTCTCCTCCTGTGCCACCAAATTACGCCAGAATTCATGAATATCCTCTGCTCCGGGTACATTGACAGACATCCCTACAATGGCAATATCCTCACGCAGAATGCCGGCTTTCCGCCCAAAACGTTCTTCTCGCAAGACCGGTGTTTGGACTATTTCCTTCGCCTGACCCAATGCTGCGAACTGCCGCAGTGTAGGGCACTCAAAAAAGCGGGGCACCGGGAAGTCGATATCCGTGCGATGCTTCAATCGGTTATGGGCCTGAATAACGGAAAATGAATTGCCACCAAGTTCGAAGAAATGATCATCTCTTCCGACTCTCTCCACACCCAGCACTTCTGCCCACACGGCGGCTATCTTCCGCTCCAATTCCGTAGTAGGAGCAACATATGCCGTGCTTGAAGTGTGAATATGCGTGGTATCTGCGATTAGCGCATTGCGATCAATTTTCCCGCTACTATTAAGTGGGAACTCCGATTTATGTACAAAAACAGACGGAATCATATAGGCAGGTAAGGATAGGGATAGATGCTCCCTTAGATCAGCCACAGGCAATTCTTGTTCCGACAAATAGTAGGCATACAGTAAACCGGACCCTGTCTCGGATGATTTCATCACAACAACGGTTTGAATCACTCCCGGGTAGGATGAGAGGGTGTTTTCTATCTCCCCTGTCTCCAGTCTGGCTCCCTGAATTTTAACCTGAAAATCAATGCGTCCCAGGTATTCAATCGTTCCGCTTGGCAGTGACCGAACCATATCCCCTGTACGGTACATCCATCTGAAATACTCAGGATCTTTCTCTTCAACAAAGAAAGGATTAAGAACGAATTTCTCCCTTGTCATTTGTTCCAGATTCAAATATCCTCGTGCAAGTCCCACGCCACTAAGGCATAGTTCCCCCGGAATACCCAAAGGCTGCAATTCATTCCGGCTTCCGATGACATACCATCTAGACTCGTTCAGTGGGGAACCAATAGGTATATTTCCGTGCCCCTCATATGCACTCAATGGATAATGGGAAACCCATATTGTACATTCCGTAGGACCGTAGACATTATCGAGGCTGGCCCGAATGTTCAGTTTGTTATATTTTTTAATAATATCGGGTGTAACAGCCTCTCCACCTACACATACCCATTTCAGGGAGTCCAATCCCGAGAGATCAGAGCGAAGTTCCATTGTTTCAAGAAATAGGCGAAATAAAGTCGGCACAAAGTTAATATGAGTTACCTGATGTTCAGCTACTGTAGTCAAGATCTGATCAGGGTTCTTCTCCTCGCCTGGCGGCAGAATACTTAATGCTCCCTCACCCATAAACCAACCAAACAATTCTGTACAGGATACATCGAAGGTATACGCTGTTTTTAACATATACACATCACTCGCTTGTACTGGAAAACGACGTTCCAGATCCAGCAGTGTATTCACAACGCTATGATTTTCAATCATGACCCCTTTGGGTTTGCCCGTTGATCCTGACGTGTACATAATGTAGGCGAGACTGTGAGGATTCAAAGGCTCTTCGGGATTGGAGCTGTCCCCGGTATAAACCGTCCCGTCCTCCGTGTAAATATAATGGGCAGTCAGAGAATTATCCTCTGCTTCCGGACGGATTGCGATGACTGTGGATATATTCGCATCGGATAAAATGTAGGCTTTTCTGGATACCGGATAGGAAGGATCTAGGGGAACAAAAGCACATCCAGCCTTCAGAACAGCGAGCAAGGCGATGACCAGATCGGAAGAACGTGGCATTTGTACGCCAACTGCCTCATTTTCGATCTTTTTCCGTGCGATGATCTGTTTTGCCAATTGATTAGCCTTTGCATTAACTTGTGCATAGGTTTGTTTTTCTTTTCCTTCCAGTAGAGCGACTCGTTCTGGGTGATTTGTTACTTTTGTATGAAAAACATCGATGATATGCTGCGGAGTGTAGGGAAAATATGAAGTTTGGTTAAATTGATGAAGCAATTGCTCATGCTCTTCCTGCATCAGCAGACTGTATTCACCAATGTTCTTCTCTGGTTCAGTTACCAGCTGTTGCATGAGGTATAAGAAGCGCCGACCCATTCGTTCAATGGAGTCTGCTTGAAACACATTCGGTTTATATTGCAGTTTCAGCTGTGTACCTTGAGGGGTGCCGTTCAATACAACCATCAGATCGCCTGGGAAAGTAACCTTATCCTGTTCCACAAGCTGGCTTCCTGACAGATCCTCCTCATATGAGTCATACACAAAGGATACATCGAATACCGAAGGTGAGCCTGGCTGTACCTGCAACATGCTGTCTCTGATAATCAGATTATTGGGATACCCAATGTGTTTATACGTATCGATCCAGGCGGTAGTAACTTGCTCAAGCAAAGATCCAAATTTGGTTTCGAGGTTAATCTGGAACCGCATGGGCAACATATGTACAAAACAGCCGATCGTTTCTTCCAATTCGAAACCCGGACGATGGGAAAACGGGGAAGCAAACGTGATATCCTCTTTACCCGCATACTTATTCAAGAGAATGCTGAATGCACCCATGAAAAACATAAATACAGTAACCTCATGTTCCTTGGACATCTGTGTAATATCCGCCATTAAAGCTTCGGGCATATCCAAACGCAATTCCTGTCCCACGCCGGTCTGAGAGCCGCCAGTCGGAAAGTCATGCTGCAGAGCCAGTGGTTCTGCACCATTCATTTTGGATAACCAGAACTCGCGCTCCCGGTTATACTTGTCCTCTTGTAACTTCATGTTCTCTGTTTCAATATAAGAGATAAAACCTTGATCCTGTTTTACCTCCAAAGGCAGATCCTGCAGGATGCAGGTGTAAAAATGGAGAAGTTTATTTTTGAACAGTTCAAGTGACATACCGTCACAGATTAAATGATGAATGCACATAGTAAGAACATGCTTGTCCTCATCCATACGTACAAGCTGGATTCGGAACAAAGGGCCTTGCTCTAACATGAAGGGAGCCTGAATACATTCTTCGATGAATGCCTCCAGTCGTTGTTCCTTCTTATCTTGATGTTCATTACTCAGATCCCGCAAAATCAATGAGTACTCCATGTCATCAAGGATGGATAAAACCGGTCTATCCTGTTGTATCTCAATATGTGTACGCAGCACGACTTGTTCATGCATAAGTAATTCAATGGAACGTCGAAAGGCTTCAAGTTGAAGCCTTTCCAATTGTATCGAAGCTGAGATGTTATAAGAAGAAGGATCATTCATTTGACAATCAAAATAGATTCCCTTTTGTGTCTCGGAGAGTTCCACGGTTTTACGTACCATCACGACCACACCTCATTCATTAATTGAAGTTCAAGCTGTGTTGTCATAAATCCAGTCCCTGTTTAGCTCATTACCCAGATGCCGCCAGCCAATATGGAAAGAACCGTGATAAATGTTTGATAGACGACGTCCATAATCAGATTACCAATACTATCTCCATCTGCCTTGCGATTTTTAATCATGACATAAGTATGTGACCATAGACCACTTAAACCATATATGTACATCGTAACCAACACACCAACCCAAAAATTCCCTTGAAACCAGATAGCCATAATCCCCATAACACCAAGCCCGACTTGCGAAAATCCGTATTTCACCTGAAACGGTCCGCCTGGCCAACCCAACATCTTGGCTGTTTGATCTGCTCTGGCAATGTTAACCACGTAACCAATAACACCTACAAGTCCAAATGTAACCACAAACTGATGAAGCAATAACACTCTGCTAATCTCGCTCATTTCTCCTGGGAAACCGAGCATCCACAGATGAACTGCCCCTGAAATAAGCCCAAATAACCATAGAACCAAAAACCACATTGCTGTCTCACTCCCGCCAATTTGTTATTTTGGAATCATTTGTAACTAAATGAATTAATTTGTAGATATCCACATTATATAATCGCTTTTACATTTGTCAATTCATACATAATTTTCTATTTTGTCGAAGTTTTTTACATATACCTTCTCTTATGTGCAATCACATAATTCAAATTAGTTCTAAATAACTTGAAAATTTTGGTACTAAAATACCATTTTTACATATATTCATATAAAAAATGTTTCTTTTTTAACACTCCTTAAGAACCACAACTCATTTATTGGACAATTAAAAAAACTTAACAACCAATGGTCGAATAATTTTATCCATATATTCAGATTATATTAGTCAGTTATTACACAACAAAAAATTGACAACCCCCTATTATGTAACTATTATAGTTACATAGATAAACCTTTCCGTTTCACACATCCACAGTTGCTCCTTGGAAGCTGTACAATTACAACCTCCATAGAGATGCTGTACATACACGATTGTTAGACAGTAAGCTGCCAACGAGGCGAATATTGCAAACTACATTTTAGGAGGAAACAAAAATGAAATTGTTAGTTACAGGTGCTACAGGCAAACTTGGTTCACTGGTCGTAGAAGCGCTGTTAAAAACGAAAGTTGCTGCAAATTTGGCTGTTAGTGTGCGTTCACCAGAAAAAGCAGAAGCATTGCGCTCCCAGGGCGTAGACGTTCGTCAAGGGGATTTCGATCAGCCCGAAACGCTGGAGAAAGCCTTCGCTGGTGTAGATCGCTTACTACTGATCTCCACAGACGGGGATAACGAGACACGTATTCGTCAGCATCAGACTGCCGTTCAAGCCGCCAAAAAAGCCGGCGTTGGTTACATCGCTTATACAAGTGTTGTCAACGCAGAGCATAACCCGCTCTCTCTCGCTGAGGTACACCGCAAAACAGAACAAGCGATTCGTGAATCTGGTATTCCGTATACCTTCCTGCGTAACAACTGGTACCTTGAAAATGAGGCTGGTAGTGTACAAGCCGTAACACATGGCGCTCCTTGGGTACACGCTACGAATGACAGCCTGGTTGGCTGGGCTACCCGCCGTGATTACGCCGAAGCAGCTGCTACCGTACTTGCAGGAGAAGGACACGAGAACAAGGTTTACGAATTGTCTGGCAAACTGCGTACACAGGCTGAGCTTGCTGCCATTGCAGGTGAAGTACTCGGACAGGAAATCAACGTACAGAATGTGGACGATGCAGCTTACGCGGACATCATGAAAGGTGCAGGTTTACCTGACTTTGTTGTATCGATGTTAGTTGAAATGCAGAGTGCAATCCGCCAAGATGCGCTGGCTGTTGAGAGTGATACGTTAGAAACATTGCTTGGTCGCCCAGCTCAACCGCTAAGTGAAGGTTTCAAAGCCATATTGGGTAAATAATCAGTCACGATATGATTTTTGATCGACAATATAGGAATCTAAAAAGGGTTGTTCCATACGTCATGATGACGGGAACAACCCTTTTCGTATACATTATGAAGCGCTCTACTAACTGTCGGCACAGCAAGTCGAAAGGGACTCCTTTAAAGTAGCCCATTCATTAGCTTCACACGATCTTCTTAAACACAGTACCTTTTGACGTCCATTGCTCACAAATTTGTCCACCCGTAAGAACAAGACTCTCTTCATACATTTGAATCCTTACGGGAATATCACTTAATGAAAACACATTTTTGGATTTAGGTACAATTCGCTTTCTTCCACCGTTTGGTGTTATCAAGTAATCTCCTGAGATTTCGATCATCTGATTGAGAATTTCGTTGTGGTATTTTCCGCTAGGATAATTCCCGTACTTATGATCAGATTTCACATATGGTAAATCAAAGAATTGAAGCAATGTATGTTCATATTTTGACCAACTACCACCGGAAATCTCTAAAGCCAATTTCTGAGTTGATGTATTGGTAAAAAGTCTATTTGCATATTGCCCGTAATCAACTAAAAACATTTTATAACCTTCACTACCAGAAACACGCTCTTTATAGTAAGGTTGATTTCGATCTCTTTCCCAGATGTTCTCCAGAAAACGCAATCCACGCTCTTGAATGAGATACTCGATGGTGTCATTCGTATTCTCCCGATAAAAATAAATCAGTTTGGGATTTAACGGCTCGATAATATCAAAGAGCTTCTCGATAAAACCGGCTAACTCCTCATAAGTCCTATTCGCCAACAGAAAACTGTAGATTTGAAACTGAAAGATACTGCTGTCCAGTATGACAATCTCATTCAACTTCATCTGCTTTTCAACAAAGGTCCTCCACTTCTCCAAAGCGACCAATTTATAACGATCGATGGAGAAATTCCAAACATCATACTCCTTTAAATGGAGAATAGCCTCTTCAGAGAAAATATCATCATGATTCCATTCGATTTCTAATAGGTCTATCCCATAGCAGTTACCATATTTAAAAGCCAGTTTCTCCAAAGCCGATGCGGTTTGAGGGAAGCGTAAAATATAGTCAAGATATTCTCTCTCGTCCAAGGAAGCTTCAGAGAAAAAAAGCGTAGGGTGCGGTCGGGCCATTTCATGAATCCATGTTGAACGTAAACCACTTCTCTCAAGCTGATCTAAAAGAAATCCTGAATTTGTAGATTTCCCTGTAGACGGAAGACCTTCAAATAGAATGAGTTTAGTTTGTCTCACTAAGGCTAATCTCCTTTGACCTATAGCAGGCGTATCGTATCATTCTCTACGAATTGAATATTATTATTATTCCTCATCGAATTTAGCAAAAACACTCATCCCTATTTATTATACGTTTCTCGCTTATCTATCCTTGCTGCTGTACTGCCGCCAAAATCTCTTGAATATTACTTGCCAGCGCCTCGTAATCCTCTTGTGCAAATTGAACATGTCCGTTAATACCGCGATGAATAATCGTATTCATCACTGGATGAACCTCTTCATTGGATGCAACACGAATCAGATCGTCAGCAAAATCAACCGCCTGTTGTTCGCTATAGTTAAAAGGCTTGATCAGCATCCGAATACTCAGCGCATGAGCCTGAGGTTCGACTAATTGATCACGGTGAGTAATACTGTATACCGCGCCAAAACCAAAAGCCGCAAGCACCTGACGCTGAAGTTCTGTCGTTTCTGGGAGCGGTGTGCCAATCAGTTTGCAGACCTGATCCACCATCTGCTCCAGTTCATGGGCCGCTGCTGCCAAAATAGAGCCATTTTCGAGCTCATTATCCTTAAAATTGTTTATAGCATTATCCTTTCTAAAACCGTTCTTGTTGTTGTTATTCCCAGCTTCTTTCATAATCTCATCTCCGTTCCATCTCCTGCAGATTCCAGCGTTCTTTTCACGCTACAAAGGAGTGAATATTACTTTTTCATATAACTCACCATCTACAGCTTCTAATATAATATACAACATATCTTTACTCTCAAATCTCAATATTAACTCTACTATAAACTAGTTTAGAGCTAATCACATCATTCTCACCCACCGTCCCAGTGCCTTTCGGTTTCGAAGACGATACACTTTCGAAACTGGTCTCGACTCTGGCGGCTTCTCTACTGGTTTAACGCTTGGTTCCACTCCATCGCTGGCTTTCTTGCCACTCCATGAAGCGACCTCATCTGTTTTGTACTTCTTGTTACTAATTTAGAGACGTTGTTCCGCTTGCCTGTGGGAGAGCTAGGCTGTCTCATGCCGGCTGAGCCATCTGCTGACTCCCTACGATTCCTATCGAATTGCGTTTCCATCCCTTTTTGCGCGGCGTCATGTTGGTTATATCCGTCGATAAGTTCGGCTAATTCTTCATTGCTTATCGTCGTACGCTTGAGTCTCCAGGATAAATACTTTTGTTTTTCCAGACTTAGTCCTTGAGCCTACCAATAGTTCTTCTACCGTAATATAAGGCCTGCCTATATCAAAGGTGATATTTTTTCATCTTCCCCATCGGGGCAAGTTATTTTACAGTTGCGAGTATAATTTGAAGAAACGCAAGAAAATGAACATAACAAAAAACAGATCAATTACGGTAGTATCTGACCATAATCAACCTGTTCAATTTAACGTATTAGCGTTATTTAGCTTATAAAATTCAAGCATTTGATATGCGTACAACCGAAATGAAGAAATCTTTATCCTTCCTTAAAAAAAAGGGGTGGAACTTCATACTGTTATAGCACTATATCTTGAAAGCCTACCTCAACGATTTCTTCATCCTCAATTTTCACAGCAAGCCCATGTTCTATTTCCCAAGTACAATTAAAAAGCAACCCAATTCTTCTAACTCCATTTTTTCGCACTCTTCTAATAATCAATTGAGTTGGTTCAATTAAACGATCTAACTCTTCTTTATTTTCTATAATTGGTGCAATCTTGTCACCTTCATCCTCTCCCACCATTTCTCTATATTCCATGTATACTTCTTGATAATACTCAAAGATAGCCGCTTCTACTTTAGTCATGATATCGTCCATATTTCCAATAAAATTGGTATATGCTTCTTTTTGGACAAAGTGAAATTCGCCTTCTTCATTTCCATCAACACTTAAAATTAGTGCTATATCTTTTCCAAACATTTTTATTTTCTGTTGTCCGCTCCAATATAAATCATAAGAAATTTCACCAAATAGTTCATGGATAAGGTTAGACATGTCGTCACTCTCCTAGCTTCTCTTTGATTTTATGTTCCCCAACCCCATGCAACATCACCCGCAGTCCACTTTTCTCAGGAGTCGAGCATTCCTCAGCTAGTATCTCATCAGTCATTGCAAAGTTCTTTCTTCACAATATTAATGGCCGTACTATCCATCCTTAGAAGGTGCGATGGCTTAGGCAGCTTGTCTATTGAGACGTATATCCTAGATTTGCGTAGCTTTTAAAACTCCTATGAGAAAATAAACGCAACAAAAACAGGTCATTCATTTTGGTATCTGACCATAATCAACCCGTCCAATGTAACGTATTAGCGTTTATCGCTTATAAAATCCAAGCATCTGATCTGGGTACCAACGGAATTGAGAAATCTTTAAACGGATATTACATGGGTAAAGTTTATTGTAACTCAGCTAAAAAAGGCCTACTCTTTTAGCATTTCAAAAAATTCAGATATATTGAGGGCGATCTGTTGTGTCACAGGAGAAAACTCCTCTGACTCCTCATGAAACCAAATAACTACCGTAGGCTCTCCTGTTTCTCTAAAATCTAAACAAATAAAATCTCCTGAAAAAAGCGCCGCAATAGGAACTACATTCATCCCTACTAAATCTTTATTATCTGTTAATCTATCCTCTATTTGTGTAATAATAACTTCAATATCATACCAACCATTTATCGGATCAGACTCACTGTCATCTAGTACACACAAAAATTTCTCAATAAGATACTTATGCTGATTAAAACTAAAAACATTCGTGATTGGTACAACTCCATTATTCTCCTTAATAAAAATTCTATAAGCTTCGGGAAATAAAACTCTCAAGCTTTGTTCAACTACATCTAATAACTCATCACTCGGCAATGGTAGAACAGCTGTATTAACATTCAATCTCATTCTTTTAACTCCCTACTTTTATCTCTTTTAGCATGCGCCCAACCCACCTGGAGCTCTGCCACCTTGATGATTTATGGAATTATGTATACAAATGGGTACTAATCCCATTCTAACTTCGATTTTAAAATAATTCCACGTTTTTCCTTGTGGTCGTTTCCCACCTGATATATTTCTGCATTTTCATGGGGCAATTGAAGTAACTTTCTCCTCGAAAACTGTAGCATAGTCATCTACCACTTCATCAAACTTCTTGTTACCTGACAAAAAAATCGTCAATGTTTCGTAAACAAGGTGATTTACTTCCAGTATAAGCCGTCCACAAGTTCAGCTAATTCTTCATTGCTTATCGTCGTACGCTTGAGCCTAGAGAAAAATTCCAACGAATTTTTCAGTTCCTGATCCGTTTATTGATATTCATACTCTCTCTTTCAATTGTTCACCGGAATCTATCCTTTTTTCGATGCCTTGTTAGAGTATGACGGAATCACCTTCGTCCAGAATTCTGTAAATTCAAATGGTGCGGTTGTTACGGATACTATAAATAAACTTCGCTTTAACCGTTTTGAATAGCCAATGCAGCCTACCTATATAATACAATTATTATTTCATCTTCCCTACCGAGGCGAATTATACTACAATTGCGAAAAATTATGAAAAATCGATGAGAAAGCGAAAATAACAAAAAGAGGTCAATCATGGTGGTATCTGACCATAACCAAACTGTTCATTTGTATCGGAGTATGTTATTTAAGTTATAAAATTATAAAATTAAAGCATTTGATGTGCGTACAACCGAAATAAAAATTATTTAGGTATAGCATGGGTTAACAATGTTATTGGTTGAATGATGAGTTCATGTTCATTCGGCACTGGATAGGGGTTACCGCCATCTTATCAGAGAATGAAGAAAACGAGAACACGGGCGGCTAACTCGCATTGYGGCATTGTACGATCTTGTTGCTGGGTTATAAACCAATTTTACACTAAGTGTTTGACAGACCCTCTTAAAGTACAATATCTTGAAGACCCACTTCTACTACTTCTTCATTTTCAACACTAATACCCAATCCATGTTCTTGTTCCCAAGTGCAATCACATAATATCCCTACTCTTCTAATACCATCTTCGAAATCATATCTTATTAGCAAACCTGTAGGCGTAACAAGTTTCCCTAACTCCTCTATTGATGAAATCTTTGGAGCAATTTTTTCAACTTCTTTACTATCACTTTGCATTGCTCGATAATCTTCATAGTTCTCTAAATAATACTCTAAAATCTTATCTTCGCTTTCCTTTACTATGCTAGGCATATTCGCTTTGAATTGCGAAAAAGCATCCCGTTGGTTCGGAGTAATTTCCTCATTCTCTTCGGCATAAATATTCAAAAGTATTTTTTGATTTTCCCCAAACATAGTTATCTCTGTCGTCCCTATCCATAAATCTTCATAAACAATTTCTCCAAACAACTCATCTTTTTTCATTTTTAGAGTATCGTCCTTTCTTATTTAACTTCACTTACACCACCAAGGTGTCCAAATTCATTGGATTTTTCTTGACATCCCTTTAAATTCAGGCACAAAAAAGGACTAGTGTACCCATTGCTTGAGTTGCAATAATCTTAAGTCACCTCACTTCGTATAACAATATTTTATTCATAAAAGCGACCCCAGCAATTACCTATTATTAGTGGTTTGAAGTTTATACCATATTAAATAACTCCCGTATTATTGAACAAAATAACGAAGTGTTGGATAGATCACTTTCGAGGATATGTTCATCTAGAAAAGAGATTCCTATGTTTACGCCAGGCTGTTCCAAATCTTAGACTTGTTATAGGTATCAAATTAGTCTTTCTACCTGTTCTCTTATCTCTTCATCAAACTTGCATCCCTCTACTTTAGCTCCTTTCCAATTTACATTTTGAAGATTCGCTCCAGTAAAATCGGCATCTCTGAAGTCTCCATTACAAAGATCAGCCCCCTTGAAGTTACTACTTTTAAATATTGCATTCACGGCAGTAACATCCGACAGGTTTGCTCCGCATAAATCGCTTTCAACGAAAATAGAAGCCTCGCCATTGATCCCTGTCATATTGGAAAAGCGAAATGTCGCCTTTTGAAGTACTGATCCATACAAACTGCCATTAGTGAAATCAGTATAATCAAAACATGTTTCTATACATGTACTTATTTTAATTTCTGTATTTTTCATTTGAGCCTTTATAAAGTTTGCCTTACTTAAAACACAATCAGCTATATCAGCGTATTCAAGATTGCAACTCTCAAAATCGGTAGAAATAAACTCACAGTCACGGAATGAAACTTCAACAAAAGATGTCGCCCTAAAATTTATTTCGTTTGCATATAAGCGATTAATAATAATTTCTGATAAATCTAAGAATGAGAGCTCCACTCCTGAAATCCTCAAGTCATCAATCATTTTCTTATTTGACTTGTAAGTATTTAGAAACTCCAAGGCTTCTTCTCTGTCGTTTATATGTCTCACAGTTATACTCCTTCAAGCATATTTTAGTTTCTCAAGTAATCTTTCCATTTGTTATTTGGGTTAAATGTAACTCCCATGTTGTCTTCAAAGTTTGGAACAGCTATTACTTCAAGTTTATTTAAATACTCCATGACTTCCATCCATCGTTCTAACAGTTGTTCTAAATCAGATTCCCAAGGGTTTTCTACAAGATCAATTTGTATTCCTCCCCAGCTTAAATCTTTAATAACAGCGGGGCATTTCACGAGAACATCTCTACCAAACATTTCTAAAATATCTCCACTTAAGTACGTTCTCATTCCTATGCCTAGAGGTCCATTAGGAAAAAACTTTACTGGAACAGGATATGAACTTAAATTCATCCATTTATGAATTTTTTCTTTTTCAGTCTGCCAAGGCGTTACAGCTGGCCAAGAAATATGAGTGATCCCGTAACGGGGCTTAACTGTTTCAGCAAGTTGATCTGACAATTCAAAAACATCTCTCCAATGTTTTCTATTCATAGATTTATCGAAGGAAAACTTGAGAAAAGATCGTAAGTTTGAATCCAATTCAAAGTAACCTGAATATTTGACCATTTTATCTCGTTGGAGATGTACTTCTGATATTTGTGACAGATCATTGAAAGATCTTTCAATAATTTCTTGGCGATTGTAGCCTACACGAATTATTTCACTATTCCCCCATGTAGTGGGAGTGAACTTATCATCATACTCAAAACTATCCAATAAACAATTCAAAATATGTTTTTCTCTTAATTTTACAGTTGGATACATTAATATATTAAATAAATTCGGCTTCACTCGAAATTCCTACCTCCTCTAATCTGCTCTTTAAAGTTTTTTCCAGTAACCTCCTCCTGATAAGTCAGGGTTTCATTTTCCCTATCGGGGCGGCGTACTCCACAGTTGTGATTAAATTTGAAACGTAAGAAAACAAAGATACTAAAAAACAGGTCAATTATGGTTGTATCTGACCATAATCAACCTGTTCAATACACCTAATAGTGATAATTCCGTAAAAATTAAAGCACTGTGTACCTACATCTGAATTGCGAAATCAATATACGGGCAAGAGTTAGCTGTGTTCTTTGTTGAGTGATGAGTTCGTCTGGTACTAGCCCAACCTTCAACAAGTCATGTTTCAAAACCAATTACAATCCATTCATCTACATAGCTCCAAAAATTGATATTATATTTGGGTTTTATTTTTGCAGACCAAAAAGTTGCATTATCCTCAGTACAATTTGTACAATCTATTGCAACATAACTACCCATTCCATTAGTAAAAAAACCAAACGAAGAATCTAGATTTATTTTTATCGGTTCTTCTAACTCATCAACAATATTCCATTCAAGATCCTCATCACCAAGATATGTTACTGACTCTAATGGAACCAAGCCCATTGATTCACTTGCATAATAGTAAAAACCGTCATGAACATTCTCATAAAAAATTTGAATTGTAGCAGGTATCTCACCCCAAGATTCTTCTAATTCCAAATTTTTATGACCTCCTTGAGGATTACGTCCTTCGTAATATAATATGTGTCCTTTGGAATTTTGTATAGTATATAAAACAGAATACACACTTTCAACTTCCATTATTTCAATGTTTATAAGATGTTCTTTTAAATAAGAGATCGTGTTACGTAATTCTCTCCCTACGTTTTTTTCCCATAGGTTCAAGAGCAAGTCGATTCTCACTTTAATATCGTCATTATAAAATAAATTTCTCCATTCAATGGGTATCACTTTATCATCGATTTTACTTATTTCATCTATTTTTAATATTCGAATGTTTTTATTGTACTTTCTTAAATAAGTAAGTTTCTCTTCCATCTATTAGTCATCTCCTTTGTTATTAATACTATTAAAGTCATCAATTTGCTTCTGTAACTTTCTTTCAAGTTCCTTTTCCTTTACCATCATCTTTTCCCTAAACTCAGAATTAACTTCGATTTCACCTTTTTTCCCTTTCTTGTAATGTGTCCACTCTTCAAACGACTTAGATTGCTTTGAAGTGTTTGCGGATTTACTTAATCCAATAAAGTTGTCTGGGTTATTTAAGACTTCAAGTTTCTGGGCATATGATAATTTTCCGAAACCATCCATTTTAGAAATTCTATCCATTGAGACAATATGATCAGCTTCCAATGCGCCCTTAAAAGTTTTACCAGGAAGTACTTCATCTCGAGTTACTGTTTTCTTATCATGCCCTTCATTTACTTTATCTCTCAAGGTTTGTGTTGGTGTTTGATCTCTTAGCATATCATATTCTTCTTGTGATATCTGTCTTTCACCATACCGAGGTGGTGTTCCACTGCTCCCAGTCCCCTCAGTTCCTTTCGCATTCTCCTCTGGTTTGTTCGTCTCAGGCGATTTAGGCGGCTTCGTATCGCCCTGCGGTTCACCTTTGTCCTTTTTCTTCGTTGACGGCTTCCAGGTATTCACTTCATTCGGCGTTTCACTTTTTTCGGGTTTCGTCTTGGATGTCGTGTTATTTTTCGACGTTGTCGCTGCGTTTCCTGCACTCGGTTTCGAAGACGATGCACTTCCCGAACCTGATTTCGACTCTGGCGGCTTCTCTACGGATTTAGAGCTTGCCCCCATTCCACCACTTGCTTTCTTGCCATTCTCCGAAGGCGTCTCTCCTGTTTTGGCTGGCTTAGATTGTCCTGAGTTCGTCTTGGATGTCGTACTATCTTTCGGCGTTGTCGCTGCATTTCCTGCATTCGGTTTCGAAGACGATGCACTTCCCGAACCTGGTTTCGTCTCTGGCGGCTTCTCTACTGGTTTAGAGCTTGCTTCCGTTCCACCACTCGCTTTCTTGCCATTCCCTGAAGCCGTCTCACCCGTTTTGTTCTTCTTGTTACTGCTCCAATGACTTCCTCCACCAGACACGATCCCCATCTTCTGACTGTCTTCCCAGGACTTTATCACAAAGCCCTTCCCTTTAGGCGTTGTTCCACTTGCCTGCGGGAGAGCAGGTCTCAGGCCGGCCGAGCCACCTGCTGAACCTCCCCTGCGATTCATACCAAATTGCGTATCCATCCCTTTTGCGCCGCGTCATGTTGGTTATATCCGTCGATAAGTTCGGCTAATTCTTCATTGCTTATCGTCGTACGCTTGAGCCTCCAGGCTAAATACTTCTTTTCTTCGAGACTTAGCGCTTGCGACTCCCAATACTCATAACTGCCCAGTTGATCTACCGT